>CAWUOA010000239.1:0-5464 GCA_963923225.1 uncultured Planctomycetaceae bacterium | reverse complement strand
CCGTTCCTGCTGCCGTTCGTGGAGGAGGCGAACCTCGTCGGCCAGTACACCTTCGCCACCGAGTGGTGGAAGAGCCCCAACCGCGAGATCGTCGCCACGCAGCTGGCCGTGGTGCAGTGCCCCTCCACGCCGTCGATCAACCGGATGCAGGACAAGCCGGAGACCACGCCCCCGAACAAGACCGGCGCCTGCGGCGACTACTTCCCTCCCGCCGGCGTCAATGCCGTCGACGCCAACACGTTCCTCGCCACCGACGAGAAGGTGACCGGCGACCCGCGCGGCGTCGTCTGCTGGTGGAGCGACGGCACCAAGGCCACGGTCGCCGGGCTCACGAACGCCGGCCCCGCCAACACGTCCAATCGCTTCAAGGACGTCACCGACGGCCTCTCGAAGACCATCCTCATGGCGGAGTGCGCCGGCCGCGAGGACGTCTACCGCGGGCGGACGAAGTTCGCCGTCGACTACACCGGCACCAGCGGCAAGAAGATCCGCGCCCGTGGGGGCGCCTGGGCGACGACCGACAATCCCTTCCAGATCGGTTCGATCAAGCCCTGGGACGCCTCCTTCGGCGACATTCCCAATCCGCCCCGGATCAACTCGTCGAACGAGTGGGGGCACTGCTTCTACGCCTTCCACCCCCAGGGCACGAACGTGAGCATGGCCGACGGCTCGGTGCAGTTCCTCGGGGAGGACACCACGCTGCGCCTCCTCTGCACGCTCGTGACGCGCGCCGGCGGCGAGTCGGCCACGGCACCCTGACCGGGCAGGTTCCGCAAAGCAGACCGGCCCGGCGGGAGCGGTCCCGCCGGGCCGGAAGTCGTGCGACGTGAACGAGCCCGAGCCTCTCAGGGCTGGGCCGGGAGTCGGCCGGTCTCGACGGCCGGCGTCGGGCCGGTGCACGCCCGCATGAAGGCCACGAGGTCGGCCTTCTCCTGGGCGGTGAGCTTGAGCGGCTTGATCTTGTCGGAGAGGTTGGCGTTGGCGTGGCCCCCCTTGTCGTACCACTCCACCACCTCCTCGAGCGTGGCGAGCGACCCGTCGTGCATGTACGGGGCGGTGAGGGCCACGTTCCGCACCGTCGGCGTCTTGAAGGCCCCCTTGTCCTTGGGATCCTTGGAGACGACGAAGCGGCCGAGATCGGGCTCGGCGGCGGCCATCCCGACGCCGAGGTTGTGGTACTTCTCGTCGGAGAGGTTGGCGCCGACGTGGCAGGCGGTGCAGTTCCCCTTCTCGGTGAAGAAGATCTCCCGGCCGCGCTTGGCCGATTCCGACATCGCGAAGGTCTCCGCCGCGGCCTTGGCCTCGGCGTACTTCTTCGCCAGATCCTCGTCCTCCTTCAGGTCGTCCTCGTCGATGTCGGCGAAGGGGCGGAGCTGCTCGCCGAAGTCGTAGGGGGAGGGGCCGGTGACGATGGCCCGCTCGAAAGAGGCGATCGCCTGGCCGACGGCGTCGATCGTGACCCCGCCGAAGATCTTCTTGAACTGCTTCTCGTAGACGGGGATCGTCTTCAGCCGCTCGACCACCCCCTCGTGCGTGAAGCCCATCTCGATGGGGTTGGCGATCGGGCCGACCGCCTGGGCCTCGAGGGAGTCGGCACGGCCGTCCCAGAACTGGGCGCCGGAGAGGATGCGGTTGTACGACACCGGCGAGTTGCGGCCGCCGGTCTGCTCGCGGATGCCGAGGCCGGTCTTCGTGTGGGCGCCGTAGCCCTGCGCCGGATCGTGGCAGCTGGCGCAGCTCACGGTGGCGTCGGCGGAGAGGCGCGGATCGAAATACAGCTGGCGGCCGAGCTCGATCTTCGCCCGGGTGAGCGGATTCTTGTCGAGGCCGGAGACCTGGCCGGCCCCCTGCGAGAGGCCCAGGGGAAGCACCGGCTCGAGGACGGCGGAGTTCTTGGGGTCGGCGAGCCAGCGATCGATCTGCTCGACCGTGATGGCGCCGGTGCCGGGGACGCCGGCGGTGAGGGAGGCGTCGCCGAGCATCACCTTCTCGGCCGCGCCGGCGGCGCCGCAGGCCACCAGGCACGCCGCGGCCGGCAGGAGAACACGTGCCGCCAGGCGGGAGGGGGAGAACCGTCGCATGCGATGACTCCAGGCTGGGTATCGGGAAAGCGTTGGGCGGGGGCGACGATCCGCGGCCGGTCCACGGCCGCACGGCGAAAACCCCCGCTCCATTCGGCGGGCATTCTAGACGCGCCTCCGTTCCCTCCAAGTCGGTTCCCGGGCGGAACGCCGCGCGGCCGGCCGCTCCCGACGGGGGCGGCGAGCGTGGCATCGAACCGGTGCCGGTCGCTTTCCTCCCGGCCCGCGCCCCCCCTACAATCCTCCGAACGTCGACCGCCATCGCGCGGCGAGCGGAGCCACGAACGGTTTTCCCGGAGCCATTTTCTCCATGGACATTCTCGGCGAGATTCTCAAGCAGGTCCTCGAAGGGGCCGCCCAGCAACAGCAGCAGCCCCAGCGCGCCCCGCAACCGCAGCGCGCGCCCCAGCCGCAGCGTGCCCCGCAGGGCGCGCCTCCCCAGGGGATGCCCTCCCCCAACGACCTCGGCGAGATCTTCAAGCAGATCTTCGGCGGCAACGACGCCCAGAAGCTCCCCGAGGTGGTGAAGCAGTTCGAGGAGAAGGGCTACCGCGACCAGGTCGACTCGTGGGTCCGCACCGGCCCCAACAAGCCGCTCGAGCGGAAGCACGTCGAGGACGTCTTCGACCGCCGCGAGCTCGACAACCTGGCGCGCAGCAAGGGAATCGACCCTGACGAGCTCGCCGAGGTCCTCGCCAAGTACATTCCGCGGATCATCGACGAGCTGACGCCGGCGGGCCACCCCCAGCACCGTCGTTGATTCTTTGGCCCCGTCAGCCCTCCGTCGCGTCCGCCCCCGGGCGCGACGGAGGGTCCGCGGCCGCTGCCGAAGGTTTTCCATGCGCCTCAGTCGACGTGATCTGCTCCGCGGCACGGCGCTCACCGGAGGCGCGGCGGGGCTGGCCGGCGCGGTGGACGGCACCTGCATCACCCCCTTCCGCCTCGACGTCTCGCGCCACGTCATCGCCCCCGAGGGCACGGCAGGCGGCGCGCCGTCGCTCCGCGTGGCCCACGTGAGCGATCTCCATCTCTCGCGGATCGGCGCCCGCGAGGAGGCGGTGCTCCACGCCCTCGACGGCCTCGCCGCCGACCTGATCGTCCTCACCGGCGACAGCATCGACCGCGCCGCCGGGCTCGGGGCGCTTTCCGACTTCCTCGCCGCCTGCCCCGCCGCCCCGGCGCGCCTGGCGATCCTCGGCAACTGGGAATACAAGGCGGGCGTCGATACCGCCGCGCTCGACCGGCTTCACGAGCGCCACGGCTTCGAGCTCTTGGTCAACCGCTCGGTGACGCTCCCGCACGCCGGTTCGACGGTGCGCGTCACCGGCCTCGACGACGAGTGCCACGGCCGGCCCGACGTCGCCCTGGCGCTCACCGGCGCCGAGCCGGTGGCCCGCCATCTGGTCCTCGCCCACTGCCCCGTGGCCTTCGACCGGCGCCCGTTCCCCGCGGGCCACGGCGCCGACGCGATGCTCTCCGGCCATACCCACGGCGGGCAGGTGGCCCCGGCCGGCATCTGCCTGGTGACGCCACCGGGGAGCGGCCGCTACGTCTCCGGCTGGTACGGCGAGCGCGGCATGCGGCTGTTCGTATCGCGCGGCATCGGCAACTCGCTGGTGCCGGTGCGGGTCGGGTCGGTGCCGGAGCTGGCGGTGATCGACTGGCGCCTGGCCTGACGGTGGGTCGCGTCCCCGCACCGACGGCCCCGCCGTCACGATCGCGCCAGCCCGCCTTCCTTTCCCGGCTTGTGCAGCCGCCCCGGGAAAGGGTCGATACCTCTTCCGCGGGTCGCTCAAGCCCCGCCTTCATCCCCTTCATCCACCATTCATTCAACCAGGATCGCCACCTCGCCATGCCAGCCCCCCGCCGCAAGCCGTCCTCGGGTGCCGTGCAGAACCCGCTCGAGACCTATCTCCGGGACATCAACGACACCTCGCTGTTGACCGCGGACGAGGAGAAGCGGCTCGCCGAGGCGATCGGCCGCGGCGACGCCCGGGCGCGTGACCACATGGTGCGGGCGAACCTGCGCCTCGTGGTCAACATCGCCCGCGGCTACGCCAACCGCGGCCTGCCGCTGCCGGACCTGATCGAGGAGGGGAACCTCGGCCTGCTCCGCGCCGTCGAGGGATTCGATCCGCGCGTCGGCACCCGCTTCAGCACCTACGCCAGCTACTGGATCAAGCAGTCGATCAAGCGGGCGCTGATCAACTCCGGCAAGACGATCCGCATCCCGGCCTACATGGTGGAGATCCTCTCCAAGTGGCGCCGCGCCACCGCCCGCCTCCTCGACACGCTCGGCCGCACGCCGACCCCGGAGGAGGTGGCGCGGAGCCTGGGCCTCGCCCGCAAGAAGCTGCCGATCATCAAGAAGGCGATCCACGTCCACCAGGCGACGCCCCAGACGGAGCAGGCCGACGGGGGCTGGTCGCTCGGCGACGTGCTCCGCGACGAGAACACGAAGTGTCCGGCCGAGGTGCTCCTCGACGAGGACACCCTCCGCCACGTGATGCGGCGCATCGAGCTGCTCGACCACCGCGCGGCGACGATCCTCAAGCTCCGCTTCGGCCTGGGCGGTGGCGAGCCGATGACGCTCAAGGAAATCGGCGCCATCCTCGGCCTGACGCGCGAGCGCGTCCGGCAGATCGAGTCGGAGACGCTGGCGACGCTGGCCCACGAGTTCGACGGCGTGCCGCGGGCGAACGTCCGCCTCCGCCAGGGCGCCTGAGGCGGGAATCGACGCGGGCGTGGAACGGTGCTCGCCGGCCCGTTCCATGCCTGCCGGGGCCGTCGCGGGGCGGCGAGGGAGTATCATCCGGGCTCCCATCGCCCCCCCACGGAGCCCCGCGCGTGAGCCACGCCCGAATCGATCTCGAAGCCTTCATCCGCCCGGTGCCCGACTTCCCCAAGCCGGGGATCCTCTTCCGCGACATCACGCCGCTGCTCGCCGACCCGGGAGCGCTCGCCGCGGCGGTCGAGCGGATGGCGGCGCCGTGGCGCGGCGAGAAGCTCGACGCGATCGCCGCGGTCGAGGCGCGCGGATTCCTCTTCGCCACGCCGATGGCGCTGGCGCTCGGCGTCGGCGTGATCCCGGTCCGCAAGCCGGGCAAGCTCCCCGCGGCGACGATCGAGCACGAGTACGACCTCGAGTACGGCAGCGACAAGCTGCAGATGCACACCGGGATCCTGAAGCCCGGCGCCCGCGTGCTGGTGGTCGACGACGTCCTCGCCACCGGCGGCACGGCCGAAGCCTGCATGCGCCTGGTGGAGGCGGCCGGCGGCGAGGTGGCCGGCGCGTCGTTCCTCGTCGAGCTTTCGTTCCTCGAGGGCCGCAAGCGCCTCGCCGGCACCCGCGTCGAGGCGGGCATCGTCTACTGAGACGCGAG
>CAWUOA010000238.1:0-5466 GCA_963923225.1 uncultured Planctomycetaceae bacterium | reverse complement strand
TGACGCTCGTCAGCTCCTCCGAGGCGCTGGCGAGGGTGTGGGTGTTGTCCTTGATCCCCTCGACGAGCGCCGCCTGACGCCGCGCCGAACGACTGAAGGACTGGGCGATCCGCGCCGAGAGCAGCGCCACGCCCAGCGCCGTCAGGCCGAAGATCCACGACGCGAAGCGCTTCAGCGACTCCACCGGCGCCGCCACCTCCGCCCGGTCGATCTCGGAGACGATGGCCCACTTCACGGTGTCGTTGCCGGGGCCGTCGCCCGGGTGGATCACCGCCGGCCCCCACGACGAGAGCACCGGCTCGCCCCGGTAGTCGACCGTGGGAGCGGTGCCGGTGCCGCCGTTGTCGAAGACGTCGTTGACCGGCTGCGTGTTGACCTTGAGCTGCGGATTACAGATCGACGTCTTCACGCCGAGGCGGTCGAGGAAGCGGACGTCGGTGCGGAACAGCTTGTCGGGCCCGACGGCGTAGGTCTCGCCGGTCTCCCCGAGGCCGAGCGTCTCGCCGACGACGGCGTTGATCCGGTCGAGGGGGAGCTGGAACGCCACGACGCCCACCACCTTCCGCCCCTCGACGATCGGCGCCGCGAGGAATCCCGCCGGCTTGTCGAAGGACGGGCGGTAGGCGCCGAAGTGGCCGAAGAACACCGCCCCGCCCCGCCCGGAGCCGGCGGCCTGCCTGAAGACCTTGCCGAGGTTCGTCTCGGCGAAGGCCCCGTTACGCAGCGACGTGCCGAAGTCGATCTCCTTGAACACGCTGTACACCACGTCGCCGGAGTCGGCGTCGACGATGAAGATGTCGTACAGACCGAACCGGCGGAGGATGTCGCGGAACACCGGATGGTGCCGGGCGTGGGCGCGCGAATAGGCCGAGCCGTCGCCGGCGTCGTCGAGGGCGTCCTTCTCCCCCATCGGATGCTCGTTGCGGCGGATGTACAGGTCCTGCAGCCACGCGGCGGCGTCGCCGAGGACCCGCGTGATGCCGTCTCCCCCGAGATCCTTCTCCGTCTCCTGCCGGTAACGGGCGGCGAACTCGGTGGCGTACCAGGCGTCGAGCTCGCCCCGGGCCCGCTCCCGGTCGGCTCCGGCGATGCCGTCGTCCTGGAGGACGGTGCGGAAGCCCTCGCGGAACTCGCGCAGCGCCTCGAGCGTCGCGGGGTTCTCCGCCATCACCGCGAGCTGGGAATGCAGCCCCTCGAAGTACCGCTCCACCTGCTTGACGGTGATGGCGCGCACCACCTCGACCTTGCTCCGCGCCTCCGTGTCGAGCGACTTCGAGGCGCTCGAGTACGTCGACAGGCCCATGAGCATCAGGGGCAGCAGCGACACCGCCAGGAGGGCGATGAGGAGGGGGTTGGTGGCGAAGGACGCGATCTCGCTCCACCATCCGCCGGCCCGTGAGGACGAATTCCGCGCAGCGTTCATGCCTGGGTCCTTTCGGTCGTCGATTCAGCCAATCCCGCCACGATCGCATCGAGCGAAAGGACGTACACGAGCCCCGTCGCCGCCGCGTGCACGCCGGCGATGCAATCCTCCGCCAACCCTCCGGCCGCGCCGGAGGGGATCTCGATCCCGTCGTCCGGGATCACCACCACGTCCGCCACCCGGTCGACGATCAGGCTGTAGGCCTCGCCTCCCGCCGCTTCGACCACGACGTGGAGGCCGTCGCCCCCCGCCGCCGCCCCCAGGCCGAGCCGCCACCGCATGTCGATGGCCGGCACGATCCTCCCGCGGAGGTTGAGGAGGCCGCGGATCGACGCAGGCCCCCGGGGCACCGTCGTCGTCACCGCCCCCCGGAAGACCTCGGTGACCGCCCCCGCGTCGACGGCGAAGCCCCGCTCCGCGACGACGAACGTGCAGTAGAGCCGCGGCATGGCGGGATCGGCGGCGACGCGCTTCGCGGCGGGGGCGTTCATGCGGACACCGGAGCCGAGGGGGGAGGAGCGAGGGCGGAGATCACCTGGGAGACGTCGATCACCTCGGTGGCGCGGCCGGCGACGGCGATGGTGCCGGCGATACCCCGGGCCCGCAGGCCCCGGTCGATCGGCCGGGCCGGCGTCACCACCTCGAGGATCCGCCGCACCTGCAGCCCCACCTCACCGTGGGCCGGGGCCAGAATCACCGCGGTGACCGACTCGCCCCCCGCCGCCGCGGAGGCGCCACCGAGCACCAGATCGAGGTCGGCGATCGCCGTCAGCACGCCGTCGCGGTGGACGACCCGCGTGCCGGCGGCGCGCTGGATCCGATCCGACGCGAAGGTCTCGAGCCGCGCCACGTCGTCGAGGGGCACGGCGACCGCGCGCCCCGCGGGGGACTCGCAGACGAGATACCGATCGGCCATGCCGGAGAGGGAGTCCGCGGTCGCGTCGGCGTCGGCGTCGGAGCCCCGGCTGGGGACCCGGGCGGCGACGGCGATGCCGCGCGGATCGAGGATCAGGACCACCGCCCCGTCGCCGCGCACGGTGGCGCCGGCGTAGAGGCCGATCGCCGTCAGCGCCGCCACGATCGGCTTGACGACGATCTCCTCGGCGACGGTCACGCCGTCCACGACGAGGCCGAACTCCCGCTCGTCGACCCGCACCACGACCACCGTGCCCCGTGCCGCGCCCTCGTCCCGGCCCACGGCCGCGTCGATCCCGAGCAAGCCGCCCAGGAACACCAGCGGCAGGAGACGGCCCCGGAGCCTGATCACCGGCGCCTCGTCGAGCCCTTCGATCGCCACCGACGCCGCCCCCCTGCCGGCCCGCAGCGCGATCAATTCGCGGACGGTGGCCTGCGGGATGGCGAAGCGGTGCCCGCCGCAGGCCACGATGAGGGCGGGGATGATGGCCAGCGTGAGCGGGATGCGGACGCGGACGGTCGTCCCCTGGCCCGGCCGGCTGGACAGATCGACCGATCCGCCGCAGGCCTCGATGTTCGTGCGCACGACGTCCATGCCGACGCCGCGGCCCGACACGTCGGTGACCGCCGCCGCGGTGGAGAAACCGGGCTCGAAGATGAACTGCAGCACGCGGTCGTCGGGGAGCGCGGCGGCCTCCGCCTCCCCCACCAGCCCGCGCGCCACGGCCTTGCGGCGCACCGCCTCGACGGGGATGCCGCCCCCGTCGTCGGCGATCTCGATCGTCACCTGGCCGCTCTCGTGGGAGGCCCGTAGGGAGAGCCGGCCGGCCCTCGGCTTGCCGCGGGCCTCGCGCGTCTCCGGCGGCTCGATGCCGTGGTCGATGGCGTTGCGGACCAGATGGGTGAGGGGGTCGCGGATCGTCTCGATGAGCGAGCGGTCGAGCTCGGTGTCGGCCCCGTCGATGACGAGCGAAACCTCCTTGCCGCACGTCACGGCCAGATCGCGCACGATGCGGGGGAACTTGCTGAACACCTGGTCGATCGGCTGCATCCTCGTCTTCAGCGCCGCCGTCTGCAGCGCCGCGGTGACCGAGTCGATGCGGTGGACCACCCGGCCGAGGTCCGACTGGTCCTCGCGTCCGGCCACGGCCGGGTGCCGCACGGTGGCCTCGAGCTGATTGCGGGCGAGGACGAGCTCGCCGACGAGGTCGACGAGCGACCCGAGGAGCCCGACGTCGACCCGGATCGACTGCTCGGCCACCGCCGGCTTCCGCGGGGCGGCCGGGGGAGGAGCGGCGGGCGACGGCGCCGCGGGACTGGCCGACGGGGTCCGCTCCTCCGCGGGGGCCGGCTCGCGCGATTCGACGACGGCGATCGCCGGGCTCGCCTCCGGCTCGGGCACGGCCGGGGCGACGGCGGGCGACGGCGCCTCCGGGGGAGCCCCGGGGGCCGGCGCGGCCACCGCCTCGGGCGGCGGCTCGGCGGCGGCTGGCGCCGGCACGGGCGCCGGTGCCAGTCGCGTCACCACCACGCCGCCCGACTCGCGGCGCTTGAGCGCCTCGGCGGAGACGTCGACGAGCCGCTGCGAGAGGGTCTGGTAGTCGTCCTCCCCCTCGTCGCCGGTCTTCTCGATGCGGTCGAGGATCGTCCGCACCGCGTCGACCAGGCCGAGGAGCGCCCCGGTGACGTCGTCGTCGAGGTCGATCTTGTCGTCGCGGAGCTGGCCGAGGAGGTGCTCGCCGCCGTGGGTGATGGCGCCGAGCTTGGCGAAGCCGAAGAAGCCGCTGGTCCCCTTGATGGTGTGGACCGTGCGGAAAATGCTCGCCAGGCGCCCGGCGTCGCGGGGATCGGCCTCGAGCGCGACGAGGTCCCGGTCGAGCTGGTCGAGATTCTCGGCCGACTCGACGAGAAACTCGCGGACGAATTCTTCGTTTTCGCGCATGGCGCGGCCCGGATGGTGCGATCGGTGGGCCGCCTCCCCGCCCGGACCCTACCTTACCTCCGGGATTCGGCATTTTCCCGCCCCCGGATCGGCCTGGCGCCGGTGGTGACGGTCGCACCGGCGCGGCCGAGCCGCGCCGGGCCGCGGCATCCGCCGGGAGATCCTTCCGGAGGCCGGCCGGGCCCGGGGAGCCCTTGCCCCGTCAGCCGACGAGCTCGGGGATCGGGCGGCCATGCTCCACGAGCCTCGTGGGGCGGCCGGCGAGATCGGGGATCGTCACCGCCCCGGCGTCGATGCCGAGGTGGTGGTAGAGGGTGGCGAGGAAGTCGTGGGCGGTCGAACGACGCTCGATCACCTGCTCGCCGCGCCGGTCGGTGGCCCCCACCACCTTCCCCGGTTCGATGCCGCCGCCGAACCAGACGTTCGAGAAGGCCTGCGGCCAGTGGTCGCGGCCCGGCTGGATCGTGCCGGCCGGGGCGCTGGCGTTCCCCGCCCCGGTGCTCGCGCCGTAGCTCACCTTCGGCGTCCGCCCGAACTCCCCGGTGACCACCACGAGAACGCGATCCGAGAGGCCGCGGTCGTGGATGTCCTCGACGAGCGCCGCGACGGCGTTGTCGTAGGCCGCGGCCCGGAAGCGGAGCGCCTCGAAGACGTGATGATCGACGGCGTGGTCGTCCCACACCCCGGTGCGGCCGCAGAGGGGCCCGCTGAGCTCCGTGGTGACGATGTCGACCCCCGCCTCGACGAGCCTTCGGGCCAGGAGCAATTGCTGCCCCCAGGCGTTGCGGCCGTAGCGGTCGCGGGTGCGGTCGTCCTCGCGCGAGAGATCGAAGGCGTGGCGGGCGTCGCGGCTGGTGAGCAGCTCGAGGGCCCGGGCCTCGAAGGCGTCGATCGCCTCCATCTCGAGCCTCCGCCCCACCGACCGTTCGAAGGTGTCGAACGTCGCGCGGATGCCGACGCGGCGTCGCAGCCTCGCCACCTCGCCGGCGTCGTCGAGGCCGATATTGGGGACGCGGAAGTCGGGCGCCGACGGGTCGCCCGCCACCACCAGCGGCTGCCAGGCGTCGCCGAGCCACGCCGGGCCGTTGTAGCCCAGCGGCGGATTGACGCCGACGTAGCGCGGCAGCGGGTTGTCACGGCCGCCGCGCTCGGTGAGGAGGCGGTTGGCCGCGCACATCCAGTCGGG
>CAWUOA010000237.1:0-5488 GCA_963923225.1 uncultured Planctomycetaceae bacterium | reverse complement strand
GTCAACATCGTGCAGATCCACGACATCGGCGAGTCGGAGACGCTCCCCTATTTCTCGCTCGAGTTCGTCCCCGGCTCGTCGCTCGACAAGAAGCTCGCCAAGCAGCCGCAGCCGCCGGAGGACTCGGCGGCGATGATCGAGACGCTCGCCCGGGCGATGCACTACGCCCACCTCCACGGCATCGTCCACCGCGATCTCAAGCCCGCCAACATCCTCCTCACCGAGGAGGGGGTGCCGAAGATCACCGACTTCGGCCTCGCCAAGGACACCGGCGAGGACTCCGGCATGAGCCGCGACGGCCAGGCGATGGGAACGCCGAGCTACATGCCGCCGGAGCAGGCCCGCGGCGACCTCGCCCTCCTCGGGCCCAGGGCCGACGTCTACGCCCTCGGCGCCATTCTCTACGAGATGCTCGTCGGCCGGCCGCCGTTCCTCGGCGCCAACGCCTACGACACGCTGCTGCAGGTGCTCAAGAAGGACCCGATCGCCCCTTCCCAGCTCGTGCCCCGGCTCCCCAAGGACGTGGAGACGATCTGCCTCAAGTGCCTGGAGAAGGACCCGGCGAAGCGCTACGCCAGCGCCCAGGATCTCGCCGACGACTGCCATCGTTACGTCCTCGGCGAGCCGATCCTCTCCCGGCCGATCTCGGCGCCGGAGCGGACATGGCGCTGGTGCAAGCGCAACCCGCGGATGGCGGCGTTGATCGCCGCGGTGGCCGGGCTCCTCGTCACCGTGGCGGTGGGAAGCTCGGTGGCTGCGATGGTGATCCTCGCCGAACGCGACGAGAAGGAGATCCAGCGGAAGGCGGCGGTGAAGGCACAGGGACTCGCCGAAGCCCACGAGGCGGTCGCCAAGGAAAACGAGAAGGTCGCCGGCGAGCAGTCGGCACTCGCTCTCGGCGCCCTCCAGACGTTCGTCGACACCGTCCAGGAGCGGCTCGACGACGCCCCCCGGACGCGCAAGCTCAAGGAGGAGCTGCTCGACATGACGATCGACACGCTCGACCGTGTGTCCAAGAAGGCCGAGCAGACGACGAGCATCGACGCCACCATCCTCAACGCCAACTTCAAGTACGCCGACATGTACCGCAGCTTCGGCGAGATGGAGAAGGCGATCGAACGCTTCGAGAAATGCCTCGAACTCGCGGAGGCCGACGCTGCCTCGAAGCTCTCCGCCGGCGTGGACAACGACCGCTCGCAACTCAACTTGGCCGCGGTGGAGGCGATGCTCGGGGAACTCGTCGCCACCCAGCGGCACCATCCCCGGGCGGGGCTCGCACGCTGCAACCGCGCGCTCGAGGTCGCCGAGCGTCTGTCGGCCAAGCCTCGGAGCGTCGAAGGAAAGATCAGCGCGGAGGAGTTGTCCGCGCTCCTCGACGAGGTGCGGATGAAGATCGCCTTCATCAACTACGCGCAGGGGGATCCGGCGGCCTCGGCGCCGTTTTTCCGCCTGGCGCTCGACGCGCGGCGGGCGGCGGTCGCGGCCGATCCGGCCGACCCGGCCGCCAAGGTGGAACTCGCCCGGAGCCTGAAGGGGGTGGGCGAGACGGCCTTCCTGCTCGGTGAGCGGAATGAGGGCTTCCGCCTCTACGAGGAGAGCATCTCGATCCTCAACGAACTCCTCACCGACTTCCGCGGCAACGTCCAACTCGAGGCCCTCCTGGCGATCACCGAGGGAGACTACGCCGACCTGCACCTCCGGGAGCGATCGTTCGACCTCGCTCGCCCCCACTACGACGACGCGATCGATATCCTCGAGGGCCTCACCAAGGCCGACGCCGAAAACCAGGAGGTGGCTCGCCAACTCGCCCTCGCCGAGTACCGCCGCGGCCAACTGTCCCGCGCCGAAGGGCTCGACGCCGAAGCCACGGCCCATTTCCAGCGGTCGCTCGACGCGCGCCGGAAACTCTCCGACGGCTCCCCCAACGACGTGGCGCTCCGCATGGAACTGATGCTGGCGATGGCCCAGTGCGGCGAGGAGAGCGAGGCGGCGAGGATCGCCGCGACCCTCCCCACCGAGCACGGCGACCGGGAGCTCCTCCTGGCGATCGCCAAGTGCTTCGCCATCGCGGCCCGTGACACCGAAGGCGACGAGCGGCAGGCCGCGATCGACCGGGCGATCGCGACGCTCGAAAAGGCGATCGCCGCCGGCTACCGCGATGCGGTGATCCTCCGCACCGACCCGGATCTCGCGCCCCTCAGGGACGATCCTCGCTACCCGCAGCTCGAGATTCCGACCACTGCCCCCGCGGCCTGAGCGCCCGGCGCCTGCGAAGGCGGAGCAACGCCCCCTTGCCCGCGGGATCGTCGCACGAACGTCACTTGATCGTCGTCTTCTTGGTCACCGTGCCGGTGGTCACGTCCGACGCCGACATCACCACCCACGCGCTGCCGGTGCCGATGGTGAAGGTGTCGACCTCGGTGTCGATGACATAGCCGTTGGCGAGGGAGGCCGCCGCCAGAAGGGCGTCGAAGGACGCCGTCGACGCGGCCCACGCCGTGAGGATCTGGCGGAGGAGGACCTGGCGTGGATCGGACATGCTCGTCCAGGCGGTGCCGCCGTGGGTCGTGGCGGCGTTGAACTCCCCGCCGACGAGGATGTCGTTGCCGCCCCCCGCCTGGAGCGTGTCGGACCCGGCACCGCCGACGAGGAAGTCGTTGCCGACGCCGCCGTTCAGGAGATCGTCGCCGAGCCCGCCGAACAGGACGTCGCTGCCGATGCCGCCGGAGAGCTGGTCGTTGCCGGCCATGCCCCAGAAAGTGTTGTCGAGGGGATTGCCGGAGATCACGTCGCGGAAGGCGGTGCCGACGACGTTCTCCACGTCGACCTGCTCCAACCGCAGCGAGTTCTTCCCGGAGAGCGACTGGTTCTTCCCCGACCCGGCCAGATCGAGCGTGATGCCGGCGGCAGAGCCGGTGAAGTCGAGGGTATCGACGCCGGCCCCGGCCGTGACCGAGTCGACGGCGGTCGCCGGCTTCGCCAGGGCCGTGAAGCGGAAGGTGTCGTCGCCCGCGCCACCCGTGAAGGTGTTCGAGCGGGCGTTGGCGGTGAACGTGTTGGCGAGCGTGGAGCTCCCGACCACGTCCTCGATCCCCGCCGCCACGGTCGGCTCGGACGAGAGGTCGCGGGCGGACGAGAGGCGGAGGCTCAGGTTGCCGCCGCCGACCGCCTGCACCCCGTTCGACGACAGGTCGATCGTCACGGCCGATGCGTAGCCGGAGAAGTCGAGCTTGTCCCGCGCGTCGCGGCCGTCGGTCGTGACGCCGTTGCCCACGGCCGACTTGACGAGCCTCGCGTCCTCGCGGACGACGTCGCTCCCGAGCCCCGAGCCCGTGAAGACGTAGGTGTCGTCGCCGATCCCACCCTCGAGCGTGTCGTCGCCGGCCCGGCCCTCGAGAACGTCGCCGCCGTCGGTCCGGCTCGCGGTGTCGAACCGCCAGGCGAAGAGCTCGTAGGAACCGCCCGTGCCGTCGGTGGCGATCGCCGGATCGTCGAACGCCGACACCTCCATGTAGTAGGTGCCGTCGGCCGGCAGCGTGAAGTCGATGACGCTCGGGTCCTGCGACTCCGACTCGTCGTCGCTGGTCACGAGGAGATTCCCCGCGGCGTCGTAGATCCGCAGCGTGGCGTCGAAGGTGTCGCTGCCGAGCCGCTTGAGCGCGGTCGACATGACCTGCAGATTCCACAGGTCGCCCGACCGGCCGTCGATGCGGTAGACGTCCTTCTCGCCGAAGATGCCGATCCGTCCGAGGACGTTCACGGCGCTGGCGAACAGGCTCTTGCCGGCGTTGAGACCGGTCTGGAGGTTGTTCGGCACGTCGATCGCCACCGTCTGCAGCGACTGCGAGCCGGACACGGTGCGCGCCCCGTGGGACGCCGACTGCTCCGCGACCAGGAGCCTGCCATCGGCGACCGTCGGCGCCGCGGCGTCGTAGGCCAGCTTCACGCTCTCCCGTTCGCCGAAGAAGGTCGCATCGACCGCGTCCCAGGTGGTGAAGCCGGTGAGCGCCGCGGTGGCCATCATGTGGTCGTTCGTCTCGAACGCCGCCGACGGCCCGGCGTAGCCTGGCTCGATGTAGTTTCCGGCGAACACGTCCGAGACGCTCTTCCCCTGGCCGCCCGGGGGCGCGTGGACGCCGTAGCCCGGAGGACCGAAGGAATCGGCGTGCCGGAGGCCCATCAGGTGGCCCACCTCGTGGGCGGCGATCCAGGCCGAGGCGTTGATCCAATTGGCCGTGGTGTCGGCCGGCATCCCGCTCAGGCCGAGAAGGCCGTTGACCTGGACGCGGGCGGTGCCACCGAGGCCGCGGTTGCCGAAGTCGATCTCCGACGAGTCGCCGCCGGGCTCACCGTCGTCCCGCGTGAGGTTGAAGAACACGGTGACGAACTCGCCGGCGGCGGGCTTGGACGTCACGACCGACACCGGGAAGCCCGTGTAGGCGGCCTGCACCGCGGCCCGCACCGCGGCCCGATCGCTCGCGGTGTAGATCCGCTCGGTCTTCGTGTCGGAAGCGGCGTTCGTCTCGGTGTCGAAGTCGAGGTACACGACCTGCGTGCGGCCGCTGGCGGCGGCCCCGGCGCCCTGCCGATCGTCGACGAGATCGGCGCCCGAGAGCCGGTTGGAGCGGGCGTTGCCGCGGATGACGTCGGCCGACGAGGTCCCGACGACGTTCTCGAATCCGGTGTCGCTCGAGAGGAGGAGCGAGAGTCCGGTCCGGATCGTCTGGGCCGTCGTCAGCGCGAGATCGATCGAGACGCCGCCCGTCGCGGAGAGAGGCGAGAAGTCGAGCGTGTCGGAATCGGCTCCGGCTCCCTCGACGAGCGACAGGCTCCCGGTCACGTTGCCGACGAAGATGGTGGTGTCGTCGCCGCCTCCGCCCCCGATCGACGACCCGGCCACGAACGACCCGCCGAGGACCGCCCGGTCGCGGCCGTCACCGAGGGCGACGGTCGCCCTCACGGACTGCCCGTGGATCGCGTCCCCCTGACCGTCGTTCACGAAGACGTCGTCCCCGCCGCCGCCGGCGAACGACAGCACCACCCGGTTGCCGTTGTTCACCAGCGTCTCGGCGCCGACCCCTCCGGTGACCGTGATCTCGGCCACGTCGTCGCCTTCGTTCTGAATCGACTGGAACGTCGATCCGCTGACCCGGATACGCCCCAGGGAGGCGCCGGTGTTGAGCAGATAGGCGAAGGTCGAGGCCGTGACGTCGACGGTCATGGCCGCGCCGACGCCGCTGGTCACGAGCCCGGCGAACGTCGCCCCGTCGAGGACGACGGCCGCGGCGACCGAATTGACGAACGTCCGCAGCACCTTCGCGCCGACCACCGCGATCGTCGACGGCTTCCAGCCCGTCGTCACGTCGCCGCGATTGAGCAGATCACCGACGACGGCGCCGGAATCGATGGTCACCGAGGCCGGGGCTTCGTTCTGGAACACACCCGTGACCGTGCCGCCGTCGACGGAGATCGAGGGCGCCACGGCCGG
>CAWUOA010000236.1:0-5499 GCA_963923225.1 uncultured Planctomycetaceae bacterium | reverse complement strand
GATGCTGCCGTGGTTGTCCCAGTTGTTCACCGCCCCCTGCGGCCCGCTCCAGACCTGCACGAATCGCGTGCCGCGCTCGAGGAGCCGGCGGGCGACGAGGCAGCGCTTGCCGAAGTCGGCGGTCTCCGGGCGCTCCAGGCCGTAGGCGGCGAGGGTGGCCGGGGTCTCGCCGGCCAGGTCGAACGTCTCCGGCGCCGTCAGCTGCAGCTTGGCGGCCAGTTCCGCCGCCGCGATCCGGGCCTCGAGACGCGAGTCGTGAGGCCGGCTCTCGGCGTGGCGCCGGTTGAGCCGGCCGACCAGCGCCATCGTGTCGCGGTCGGCGTTCCCGGAGGCGAAGGGGAAGTCGGGGGAGGCGAACGCGTCGGGGATCGGCACCGGCCGGCCGAGATCGACGACCGTTCCCTGATGGCGCGCCGGGAGGAAGCCGGCGGAGAAGTTCCCCTTCTGGTTGTAGGGGAGCCCGCGCGGATCGGGGAGGACGACGAACTCCGGGAGATCGTCGACGATGCGTCCCAGGCCGTACGACACCCAGGCCCCCATGCAGGGGAAGCCGGGGAGCATGAAGCCGGTGTTCATCTTGTAGCTGGCCGGCCCGTGGACGTTGGTCGTCGTCTGCATGGCCATGAGGAAGGCCATTCGGTCGACCTCCCGGGCCTGGCAGGGGAAGACGCTGCTCACGAGCCGCCCCGTCTCGCCGTGCCGCGTGAAGGGAAACGGGCTCTTCATCACGTTGCCCGCCGGCGTCGTGAAGCCCTCCGGCTTCTCCTTCGGCCCCAACGCCTCGCCGTCGTGCTTCTCGAGCGCGGGCTTGTAATCGAAGGTGTCCATCGGGCTCGCGCCGCCGTTCATGAACAGCTGGATCACGCGGCGGGCCTTCGCCGGGTGGTGGAGGCCGCCGAGCGGCCAGGAGGGATCGGGGGGGGCGAGTTGCGCGAGGCCGTCGCGGGCCAGGAGCGAGGCGAGTGCGATCCCCCCGAAGCCGCCGCCGGCGGTGGCGAGGCAGTCACGGCGGGAAGGACGGGGCTCGATCACGGGGCGCTTCCTGCGGCGGTCAGTCGACGAACAGGAACTCGTCGCTGTTGAACAAGGCGCGGGCCACCGCGGCCAGGCCGTGGCGGTCGGCGAGGGGGACGAAGTCGGCGAGCTCGTCGGCGTCGGGCTCGCGGAGCCACGCGCGCCGCACCATGAACCGCACCCGGCCCGGCGTGTCGCCGGTCGCCGCCTCGGCGCGGGCCGCGAGGGCTCCCGCGGCATGGAGGACGAAGCGGTTGTTGGCGAGCACGAGCGCCTGGAGGGACGAGGCGGAGAAGCCGCGGACGGGGGCCAAGAGGCCGAGATCGGGGAAGTCGAGGGCGTCGAAGAGCGGATCGGGGATGCCGCGCCACACGACCCGGTAGATGCTGCGCCGGTTCGCGCCGGGGGAGGCGAGGTCGTAGGCGTCGTAGTCGAGGATCGGCGTCAGCTGGGCGCCGGGCTTCTGCGTGAAGCGGGCGATGGCGGGGCCGCCGCGGGTGTCGTCGAGCAGGCCGCTCACCAGCAGCACGCCGTCGAAAAAGCTCTCCGCGTCGAGGCGGGGCCGCGGGCTCCTGGCGAGGAGGCGGTTGTCGGGATCGGCGGCGTGGGCTTCGGCAGTGCAGGCCGACGAGCGGCGGTAGGCCCGACTCGTGCAGAGGAGCCGGTGGAGGCGGTGGAGCGAGCCGGTCTCGCGGATCTCGCAGGCCAGCCAGTCGAGCAGTTCGGGGTGGCTCGGAAGGCTCCCCATCCGGCCGAAGTCGCTGGGCGTGTCGCAGATTCCGCGGCCGAAGTGCCACTGCCAGACCCTGTTGGCGATGCTCCGCCAGGTGAGCGGGTTGTCGGGGGAGGCGAACCATTCGGCGAGCGCCGCCCGGCGGGCCGACTCGGGCGCGTCCGCAGGGAGATCGAATCGCGCGGCAAGCGCCGTCACGCAGGAGAGGGCGCCGGGGCCGACCGGCTCCTGCGGTTGGTCGACGTCGCCGCGCTTGAGGACCCGGATCTCGCGCGGCGGGTCGATCGTCACCGTGCCGCGCTCGTTCTTCGCGGTGCGGGCGGCGGCGTAGAGCTTCCCCGGTGCGGGCAGGCTCCGCAGCCGGGCCCGGCTCCAGGGGCCGATCACCGCCGCGGCGAGCGCTCCCTGCTGCTCGGGCGAGCGCGCGGCGGGGGGCAGCGCCCGAGCCGCCTCCGCCTCGGGCGAGAGTGCCACCGCGGCGTCGGGATCGCCGTCGGTGACGGAAACCTTGAAGCGGCCGATCGTGTGGACGCCGCCGTGGAGCTGGCGGAGTTCGACCGAGAGCGTGTCCCCCTCGCCCAGGGTCACCGGCTCCTCGAGTGCGAAGACGGCATGGTGCGGCTTGCCCTCCTGCGGATGGATGCCCCAGGCGGTGGCCGGGTTGCCGTCGATGGCGTGCTGGATCGTCCAGCCCTCCTGATCGAAATCGGAGCTCGCCCGAGAGACCTTCGCCACGCGCGGCTCGCCTCCCGCAGGGAAGACGCGGGCCTCGAACTCCGAGAGGTGGAGGTTGCCGTTGTGGGCCCGGCCCGGCCCCTTGACCGGCAGGGAGTCGTCGGTGAGGACGTCGACGCGGATGGCGGTGATCGGCGGCTGCGGGCCGCGTACGGTGAGCGTGAGCACCTCCTTCTCCGGCGCCATGCCGGCCAGGAGGAACGATCCATCGGGCTGGCGGACGAGTTCGGCGCCGAAGCCGGAGGTGAAGGTGGCAAGCGGCATCGTCTTCCACGCGCCCCTCCCCTGCCCTTCCCATTCGGCGACGAGGGCCGCCTCCGGCTCCGTCAAAAGCGCCGCCGGCGCGGTGACGGCCAGCTCCGCCAGTCGAACGAGCCGCCGGCGCTCCGCGGCCACCGCCGCGTCGGGCTCCCAGTCGATCTCCCCCTTGCCGATCCCCGCGAACACCGCCTGGAGGGAGTAATAGTCCTCCTGCGAGACCGGGTCGAACTTGTGGGCGTGGCAGCGGGCGCAGTTGGCCGTGGTGCTCGCGAGACTGCCGAGTGTCTGCGTCACCATGTCGTCGCGGTCGAGGTTCTCGAAGTTCTTCGGCGCCGTGACGGCGGCGGAGTGGTCGTAGGTGCCGGCGCCCAGGAAGCCGAGGGCGGCCTGCATCGGCGGTTCGTCGGCGAAGAAGACGTCGGCGGCGAGCTGGGCGCGGACGAAGCGGCTCCAGGGCATGTCCGTGGACAAGGCCCCGATCACCCAGTCGCGGTAGGGCCAGGCGGCGGGGCGGAAGACGTCGTGCTCGAAGCCGTGGCTGTCGGCGAAGTGGATGCAGTCGAACCAGTGCCGGGCCATCCGTTCGCCGAGGCGCGGCGACGCGAGGAAACGGTCCACCAGCCTCTCCCAGGCGTCGGGGGCGGTGTCGGCGACGAAGGCCTCCACCTCCTCGGGCGTCGGGGGGAGGCCGTGGAGATCGAAGGCGAGACGGCGGATGAGGGTGCGGCGGTCGGCTTCCGGAGCCGGGACGAGGCCGGCGCTCGCGAGGGACGCGTCGAGGAAGGCGTCGATCGGGTTGGTGCCCTCGGCTCCCGGCGGCACCGCGGGGCGAGAGAGCGGCCGGAGCGACCACCAGTTTCCGGCCTCCGCTCCTGCGGGGGGCCGGGCCACGCGCGGATCGGCGGGCCCTTCCCTGATCCAGGCCTCGAGGATCGCGATCTCGGCGTCGGGGAGCTTGTCGTCGGGCATCCGCAGGTCGGCGTCGACGTGGCGGATCGCCTTCACGAGCAGGCTGGCGTCGGGATCGCCCGGCACGATGGCCGGGCCGCGGCCGCCGCCGGATTCCCAGCCGCTCTTCCAATCGAGCGCGAGCCCCCCCTCGATCGTGCGTGCGGCGTGCGAATGACAGCCCAGGCAGCGTCGGGCGAGGATCGGGGCCACCTGCTCCTCGAACGACACGGCGCCGGCCGCCGATGTCGCCGGCGGCTCGGCGGCCGCCAGGGTGACCCACGCCGACGCGATCGTCGAAACGACCACCAGGCTCGTCACGGCGGCGCGTCGAAGGTGGGTGAACATCGCCATGGCACGGCCCGCGGAGGAAAGACGGATTCTACCTCCGGCCGCTCCCTTCCCGGGGGACCGGCCTTCCCGGGCGGCACCCCGCTCCCACGGACTTCCCTTCAGGGCAGGTTCCGTTCGGGGACCAGTTGCACGGTCCACGCGGGATGGAATCCGGCCGATTCGACGCCGTGGCCCGCCCTCACCAGGGCCGTGACGAGCGCCGCGGGGGGGGTGAGCGCCGGATCGATGCGACATTCGACGGTGTGGTCATCGATCACGTGCGCCTCCGGCACGAGGTCGGCCAGACGCTCGCGGGCCTCGGCCGCCCCCTTCGGCACGGTGGCCCGCCAGGTCCAGGTGGCGCCAGGGGCGAAGGCGGCGGGATGGTTCGGGCCGGTGGCCACGAGCCGCCCGCCGTCGAGCAGGGCCACGTGCGTGAAGCAGGAGGGAACGAGGCAATCGTCGATCGCGGCGATCACCGTCCGATCGACGAGGATCGCCGTCTCGATCAGCCGCTCGCAGACATGGCGTTCGTGCGGATCGAGCGCGCGGAAGGGGTCGTCGAGGGCGAGCACCGCCGGATCGTGGATGACGGCCCGGCCGAGGAGCAGCCGCTTCATCGCGCCGCCGCTGAGCCGGTCGAGGCGGACCGAGCCCCCGACTCCGGCCAGGTCGAGCGCGCGCCTGCGTGCTCGCACCAGCGCGTCCCCGACGAGACCCGCGGCCACGGCGAAGACGTCGATGAAGTCGCCCGCCTCGAGCGCCGGCCGGATGCCGAGATCGCTCGGCGCGTAGCCGCAGGAGCCGCGGGCCGCCGCCGGATCGCGCCGCATCGACCAGCCGGCGACTTCGATGTCCCCTTCGTCGATCGCCACGGCGCCGGCCGCGGCGGCCACGAGCATCCCCTTCCCGCAGCCGGCCGGCCCGATCACGGCCCAGGCCTCCCCGGCGCGGGCCTCGAGCGAGACGTCCGCCAGGCGCGACGGGCCCCCGGTGCGGACATGGACGTTCGCGAAGCGGAGCATGGGTGTGGAATCGGGGGAGAGCCCGGGCGTCAGACGGGGCGCGTGCCGCGGGCGAGGCGTTCGGCCGTCATCTCGAGGGAGACGAGCAGCCCCTTGGCCTTGTTGAGCGTCTCCTCGAACTCGCTCTCCGGCACGCTGTCGGCGACGATCCCCGCGCCCGACTGGACGTGCGCCATGCCCCCGGCGACGACCACCGTCCGCAGCGCGATGCAGGTGTCCATCGAGCCGGCGAAATCGATGTAGCCGACGGCGCCCGCGTAGGGGCCGCGCCGCCTGGGCTCGAGCTCGTCGATGATCTCCATGGCGCGGATCTTCGGAGCCCCGGAGACGGTGCCGGCCGGGAGGCAGGCGCGGAGGGCGTCGAAGGCGGTCTTGTCGGGGGGGAGCTTGCCGGTGACGTTGCTCGTGATGTGCATCACGTGGCTGTAGCGCTCGATCGACATCACGTCG
>CAWUOA010000235.1:0-5509 GCA_963923225.1 uncultured Planctomycetaceae bacterium | reverse complement strand
CTTCTCGTACACGAGCATGTAGTCGCAGGGGTGCGGATTGAGGGCGCCGTCCTGGACATGGCTCTGCGGCAGCGGCTTCCCCTTCGGGCTCATCCAGCCGGCGGTGGTCTTGCCGTCGAAGAGGAGCTGCCAGCCCGCCTCCCGCTCCGCGGGGGAGAGCTCGTTCTCGGCCGCCGCCGTCGCGACGGCGGGCCAGGCCAGGAGGAGGACCAGGAGGAGTGCCAGACGCATGATTCGCACCGCGGAGGGTCAGCCCAGGGACCAGCCCGGGCGGTAGTCGATGTGGAGGTGGTCGTCGAGCGAGGGGATGTTCGTGACGCGCAGCGCCGGGCCGTCCCAGGCGATCCGCTCCCCCGGCACCCGCATCGCCAACACGCCGAGGAGCACCGTCTCGGTGAGGGGGCCGGAGACGTCGAAGTTCGACATCGTCTTCCCCTTCCCGCGGCAGGCGAGGATCCACTCCTCGTAATGGCCGGGCGAGCGCGGGAGGGTGGCGGGCACGGCCTTGGCGGCCTCGGCGAGCGCCGGCGACACGCTCGGCATCCCGCCGTGCGAGGAATGCCAGAGGTGCCCCTTCGTGCCGACGTACAGCACGCCGTTGTCGGGGAGCCTCCCCTCCGGCGGCAGTTCGCGCGGCGTGGGGGGCATGAGCCCCCCCTCGTACCAGGTGAGGCGCACCGGGGGATACGGCTTCCCGTCGACGTCGCGCGCGGGAAAGTCGTAGGTGACGATGGCCGCGATGGGGAAGGAGTCGAAGTTGCGCGTGTCCCCCTCGAGGTAGGCGCCGTCGAGCGTGATCCGGCTCTCGACGGTGTGGGGCGATCCGAGGCCGAGGGCCCACATCGGATGGTCGACGATGTGACAGCCCATGTCGCCGAGCGCCCCGGTGCCGAAGTCGGCCCAGCCGCGCCAGGCATGGGGGCAGTAGGCGGGGTGGTAGGGACGGTCGGCGGCGGGTCCGAGCCACAGATTCCAGTCGAGCGTCGGGGGCACCGGCGGGGTGTCGGTCGGCTTGCGGATCCCCTGCTTCCAGAGCCTCCCGGCCCGGTCGGACCAGGCGTGGACCTCGCGAATCTCGCCGATCAGCCCGGAGCGGATCCACTCCACGGTGCGACGGGCACCGTCGGTGGCATGGCCCTGGTTGCCCATCTGCGTGACGATCCCCGCCTTCCGCGCGGCCTCGGTGAGCGACCGCGCCTCGCGGAGGGTATGGGTGAGCGGCTTCTGCACGTAGACATGCTTCCCCGCGGCGATCGCCGCCGCGGCGGCCACCGCGTGCGTGTGGTCGGGAGTGCTCACGGTGCAGGCGTCGATGCGGTCTCCCTCGGCCGCGATCATCTCCCGGAAATCGCGGTAGCGCCGGGCCTTGGGGAAGGCGTCGAAGGTGCCCTTGGCACGCTCGAGATCGACGTCGCACAGTGCCACGACCTCGGCACCGAGCTTGGCCATCGTGGCGACGTCACCCCCGCCCATCCCGCCGACGCCGATCCCGCCGAGGGCCACGCGCTCGCTGGGGGGCGTTCGCCCCTCCCCACCGAGAACGTGCCTGGGCACGATCGTGAAACTCCAGGCGGGCGCCGCGGCGAGGGCCCCGGCGATCACGCGGCGCCGGGAGAGTCTGCCCGTGGCGGATCCCGCCTCGGCGAGTGACGGCGAGGCGGGCGCGTGCGGCGTGTTGTCGATCATGGCGACGGCTCCCGATGGTTCCCCTGGCATCACCCCGCACCACGGTACCCCGACCGACGCACCGGCGGAAGCCCCGCCACGCTTGCCAATCGCCCCCGAAGGACGGGAGAATCCCGCCTCCATCCCGCCCGAGCCCGAGGAAGACCGATGTCCGCTCCCCACCGCGCGACTGCCTCGACGACCACTCCGACCGGCGCCCCCGGCGACGCGCGTCCGCTCGTCTGCCTCTTCGCTCCCAGGGAGGGCGGGATCGCCCGCGTGGGCGCCGCCTGCGGCCAGGATCGCCTCGCCGACCTCACGGCCTGCGGCATCGAGTCGCTCACCGCCCTCCTCGACGCGGCCGACCCGGCGAGCGTCGTCGCGGCGCTGCTCCCCGCCGCGCCGACCCTCCCGCTCGCCGACGTCGTGCTCCTTCCGCCGGTGGAGAGCCAGGAGGTGTGGGCCGCCGGCGTCACCTACCTCCGCAGCAAGACCGCGCGGATGGAGGAGTCCGACTTCAGCGCCACCGCCTACGACCGCGTCTACGACGCCGACCGACCCGAGATCTTCTTCAAGAGCCTGGCCGAGAAGGTCGTGGGCACCGGAGACTCGGTGGGGATCCGGGCCGACGCCCGCTGGAACGTCCCCGAACCGGAACTGGCCCTCGTGATGAACGGCCACGGGCGGCTCGTCGGCTGCGCCGTCGGCAACGACATGAGCTCGCGCGACATCGAGGGGGAGAACCTCCTCTACCTCCCGCAGGCGAAGACCTACGACCGCTCCTGCGCCCTGGGGCCGTGGGTGGCGCTCGAGACCGACGAGTCCGCGATCCGCCGCTGGACCATCTCGATCACGATCGAGCGGGCCGGAGCCGTCGCCTTCTCCGGCTCGACGGGCATCGACCAGATCAAGCGGCGTTTCGACGAGCTCGCCGGCTGGCTCTGGCGGAGCCAACGATTCCCCCACGGAGTCGTCCTCCTCACCGGAACCGGCGTCGTTCCCGACGAGTCGTTCACGCTCGCTCCGGGCGACCGGATCGAGATCCGCATCGACGGCGTCGGCGCGCTGGTCAACGACGTCGTCACCGTCTGACCCTCCGCGCAAGGTTTCCCCCGGCCCCCCGAGACTCCCCATGACCGCCCCGCTCCACGGCCTGAACTTCGTCGCCGCCGCGCTCCGCAAGAGCGGCCGCACCTTCTCCGTGTCGGCGCCCGCCGACGGGGCACCGCTCGAGGGGAAGTTCCATCTCGCCCGGAACGTCGACGCGGAAGAGGCGCTCGCCGCGGCGGCGGCCGCCGCCGGACCGTTCTCGCGCTGCGGCGGGCACCAGCGTGCCGCCTTTCTCGAGGCGATCGCCGAGGAGATCCTCGCCCTCGGCGAGGCGCTGGTGGAGCGGGCCGTGGCCGAGACGGCGCTGCCGCAGGCCCGGATCGTCGCGGAGCGCGGCCGGACGGTGGGGCAGCTGCGCCTCTTCGCGGCGGTGGCACGCGACGGCTCGTGGGTCGACGCCCGCATCGACCGCGCCCAGCCCGACCGCACACCGCTGCCGCGGCCCGATCTGCGGCGCATGAAGCTTCCCCTCGGCCCCGTGGTGGTCTTCGGTTCGAGCAACTTTCCCCTCGCCTTCTCGGTCGCCGGCGGCGACACCGCCAGCGCCCTGTGCACCGGCAATCCGGTGATCGTGAAGGCCCATCGCGGCCATCCGGGCACGTCGGAGCTGGTCGCGGGCGCCGTCCGCCGCGCCGTCGATGGGCAGGGTCTTCCCGCCGGCACGTTCTCCCTGCTGCATGGCGAGGGGAGCTCGATCGGCGTGCAGTTGGTGAAGGACGCGCGAGTCCGCGCCGTCGGCTTCACCGGCTCGCGATCCGGCGGCATGGCGCTGGTCGCCGCGGCGGCGGCCAGGCCCGACCCGATCCCGGTCTTCGCCGAGATGAGCAGCAGCAATCCCCTCTTCGTCCTCCCCGGGGCCCTCGCCGCGCGGAGCGCCGCGATCGCCGAGGGCTTCCGCAACTCGATGACCCTCGGCGTCGGTCAGTTCTGCACCAAGCCCGGCGTCGTGGTGGCCGTCGAGGGGCCCGATCTCGCGCGTTTCCGCGGTGAACTCGCCGCGGCGGTGGCGGCGGCCCCCCCGGCGACGATGCTCACCGGCGAGATCCTCGCCGCCTTCGACGAGGGCCGCGACGAGGTCCTCGCGGTGCCGGGGGTGCGCGTCCTCGGCCGCGCCGCCGCCGCCGCCGATCCGGCCTGCACGCAGGCGGCGGCGATCGTCGCCGAGACCGACGCGGCGACGTTCCTGGCCAAGGAGCGTCTGGCGGAGGAGGTCTTCGGGCCGGCGAGCCTGTTGGTCGCGGCGCGGAACCTCGACGAGCTCCTCGCCGTCGCCCGTGGCCTGGCCGGCCAGCTCACCGCCACCGTCCACGGCACCGACGACGACCTGGCCGGCGCCGCGGAGCTCATCGAGACGCTCGCCGGCCGGGCCGGGCGGCTGATCGTCAACGGCTATCCGACCGGCGTCGAGGTATGCCATGCGATGCAGCACGGCGGGCCGGCCCCCTCCACCTCCGATTCGCGGTTCACGAGCGTCGGGAGCGCCAGTGTCGAGCGCTTCGTGCGGCCGGTGTGCCTCCAGGACTTCCCTGCCGATCTCCTCCCGCCGGCACTGCAGGAGGGGAATCCCCTGGGCATCGAGCGGCTCGTCGACGGCGTGCGCGGCCGCCATTGAGCGCCCGCCGGGCCCGGGACCGATCCGCGGCGTCGGGCGGCGTCGCGCCGACGCCGGGCGGCCACCGTCGTGACGGACGCCGTGGTCGGTCCGGACGACGGGCCACTGCCGCGTTCTGCGGCTCGGGAACGGCGTCGGGAGCCGCGCCGGCCGGAGCGCGGCGTCGCCGCGCGAACATCGCCACCGCGTAGCTGCCAAGCGCCACGAGCGTCGTGACGATGACGGGCATGGTTCAGTCTCCCCAGCGCCGGAAGGGCTCGAAGACACGAACCGTGACGAGGAACTCGCTCGCCCCGAACCGGGTGCCCACCCCCTCCGACAATGTCACGGGAGGAATCTCGAGTTCCACCTGGGCGGGACCGCCGTCGATCGAGAAGAACCGGTAGCCGAGATCGAGCGCGATGCGGTCGTGGACGAGCCAGGTGACGCCGGTACCCGCCTGCCAGGCCAGCCCCGTCAGACGCGTGCTGCCGGAGAGTTCGGCGTCGAACGGCGACGAGTTGCTCGTGAACGACATCCGGTAGCCGCCGCCGCCGATCCCGCCGCCGAGGTACGCGCCGAAGCGGTCGGTGATCTCGAAGTCGCGCCAGCCGTTGACCATCGCGCACCAGCCGTCGCTGGCCGTCGCCTGGACGTTGCCCAGGTAGGGGTCGCTGAAACGCCCCACCACCGGGTCGCGGTAGCGGGCTTCGAACTCGCCGCGGAACCAGCCGTTCGGCCGCTCCAGCGCCATCCCGACGGCACCGCCGGAGGTGAACAGCGGGCCGTTGGCGTTGGGGCCACCGGCGATCTCGACCGTGGAAAAATCGGTGCCCAGGATGCCCGAGAGATAGACTCGCTTCCCCGAGTCGTCGACGACGTCGCGCCAGGGAGCGAAGCCCTCGGACGGGGACGGCGGCAACCCCACGGGGGGCTCGACCGGGGCGGGCGGCGCGGGGACGGGCTGGTAGGTCGGCGGCGTCGCGTAGCTCGCGGCGGGCCCGTATCCGAGCGACGGAGAGCCGTAGCCGGGTGACGGAGCCCCGGGAGCCAGGATGGTCGGCGCCGGAGGCGCGGACGGAACGGCAGGCGCTCCGGGCAGCGTCAGCGGCGCCGAGTCCGCGCTGTCTCTTATACACATCT
>CAWUOA010000234.1:0-5531 GCA_963923225.1 uncultured Planctomycetaceae bacterium | reverse complement strand
ATCGTCGGCAGCGTCAGATGTGTATAAGAGACAGGGCTTGCGGGAGGGACATCGAACGGTCCGGTGCGTGGGGAACGGGGGGCGGTGGGTCAGCCATCGGTGGCGGCGTCGCCCGGGCCCGCCGGAGGGTCGTCGAGGAACTTCGTGAAGTTGAACTCCCCGTCGCCGCCGCCGAATCCGAAGTCGAACTCCCCCTTCGCGGCGCCGTCACCCTCGCGGATCGCCGCCGACCCGGCCGCGGAGGCGCCCCCGTCGGCGGGCGGGGCGGCCCGCGGCCTGTCGACCGGGGTGCCCTGGGGGCGCTCGCGGAGCCGGCGCGAGGTGTCGGCGAGCCAATCCCCGGCCGGGAAGGCGTAGGGGCGGAACTTCTCGAACGTCCCGGTCTCCTCGTGGATGAACAGGGCACGCTGGGGGCCGAGCTTGCTGGCCAGCGGGCTGTCGACGAGCTGGCTCGAGTCGGAGGCGCTCATCTGGAACAGCACGCGCAGCTCGAACTCCTTGAGCGTGCCGCGCTCGAAGGTGCGCATGAGGTTGGTGAGCGAGTCGCACCACACGAGGACGTGGACGCCCACCGCCGGGCCGTCCTTGAGGAGGGTGAGGAGATTGTCGGCCGGGCCGGCCTTCTTGTCGCTCCCGAAGGAGAAGCCGAAGTCGCCGTCGGCCCGGCGCAGCTCGCGGAACCGGGCCAGGTCGCGGATGACCACGTACACCGCCTCGCCGTCGAGCACCTGGCCGTCGAGACGCCGCTTGACCTCCGCGGCGAGCGCCGCGACGGCGTCGGCGACCGCCAACCGGCCGACGTTCTCCACCTCGTGGGGCAGGTGGGCGGCGAGCTTCGAGAGGAGCAGGTCGGGCTTCTCGTCGGCGACGGCCGGCTCGAAGAGCACGAAGCGGGCTGCGTGGCCCAGGGCGCCGCCGGGGAAGGGGTCGTTGCCCGCCGCCAGCCCCGTGATCGCCATGCCGAGGAGCGAGACCGCGAGATCCTCGCGCTGGCCGACGATGAGGAGATTCGCCCCCCCCTGTCTGCGGAAGGTGGCGGCGGTCGGGTCCTTGATGGCGATCGCCTCGCCGAGCCAGGCCACCGGGGCCGGCTGGGGCCGGCCACCGACCTTGCCGTCGACGAGGACCTCGGCGAGCTGCCGGTTGCCCGCCGGATCGGCCGCCTGATTGCCGTCGAAGACGATCCGCGGCACGGCGGCGATGTCGGCGCGGGCGTCGGCGAGGCGGCGCAGTTCGCCGAGGTACCACTCGCGCCGGGCGTCGTCGAGCCACACCACCTGGAAGGGGTTGTTGCCGGCGAGCATGCCGTTGGCGTCGTTGTAGATCGCCTCGCCGGGGCGGGTGAGGAGCCGGGCGGCGGAGTTGTCCTCGGAGAGGATCAGCGAGCTGTCGGCCTCGTTGCACTGCAGCGCGATGCGCACCGCCATCTGCCCCATCGTCGCCCGGGGGAGGCTGTACGAGCCGCCGAGCGTCTGCGAGCCGAGGAGGACGTGCATGCCGAAGGCACGGCCCTGGCGGACGAGCCGGTCGAGGATCAGCGAGGCGTCCTGGGCGAGCTTGTCGTCCTCGATGAACAGCTCCTGGAACTCGTCGATGATCAGGAGGACGCGCGGCATCGGATCGGGGTTGCCGGTGGCGCGGAAGCCGGCGAGATCCTGCACGGCCAGGTCGCGGAACAGGTCGCCGCGGCGCTTCAGCTCCCGGTCGAGCTGCTCGAGCACCGAGAGCCCGAACTCGCGCTCGCTCTCGATGGCGATGACGCGCGCGTGCGGCAGTTTGTAGTGGTCGTAGATCTTGAACTCGACCCCCTTCTTGAAGTCGATGAGGTAGAACTGCACCTCGTTCGGGCTGTAGGTGAGCGCCAGATTCGTGATCAGGGCGTGCATCATCGTCGACTTGCCGGAGCCCGTCTTGCCGGCGATGAGCACGTGCTGGCTCGTCCCCTTGCCGAGCTTCATGTGCTGCATCTTCTTGGCGCCGGCCGGCCCGAGCGGTACGTCGACGCCGGAGGCGGTGCTCCCCGTCCACCACGCCTCGCGCGGCGGGGCGACCCGGTCGAAGGGCACCTCCACCCGCTTCGCCGCCTTGGCCGCCTTCCCCACCCGCTGCACGATCTCGGTGAAGGCCTCGTCGGAGGGGGGCGACTCGACCGTGAGCGGCCACTTGGAGAACTCGGGATCCTGCCAGGTGAAGGTGCCGTTCTCGAGCCGGAGCACGGTGGCGTGCTGCTCGAGCTCCGCCAGCGAGAAGCCGGAGGGGAGGGTCTGCTTGGTGTCGACCGAGACGATCGTGGCCACGCCGCAGCGGGCGCCGCTGGAGGCGATGCTCGCCAGGCGGCGGGCGCTGGTCTCGGTGAAGTTCGCCGGGAAGTTGGCGACGACCACGAAGCGGTAGGGCTCCGGCACCTCGGCGTCGGCGTTGTAGGCGGCGATCGACTCGTACTCGTTGCGGAGGTACTTCTGGATCACCAGCTCCATGTGCTCGGTGAGGTCCGCGAGCCGCTGTTCGATCTGCTGTGGCTCGGTCCAGATGCGGCTGGTGACGAGGAGCTCGTCGTGGTCGGCCAGGTGCATGAAGCCGGCGAAGTGCTTGCCCAGTCCGAGCGGGTCGATGATCGTGAAGCGGGTCTGTCCCGCCGGCACGCCCGAGGCGATGCGCAGGGTCAGGGCCTGGAGGAACGTGCCTCCCGCCTCGCGCTGGTCGCCGGTGGTCTTCACCACCAGCGACGCCCCGGCGGGGAAGGGGACCGGCGCGGGCTGCGGCCAGCTCTCCGGGCCGAAGGCGTTGAGCTCGGGCCGGTTGGAGACGCCGCCGGGGATCCTGGAGAGCGACACGTCGAGCCGTCCGAAGCGCAGTCCCGGCGGCGAGCGGTCCGGGAGTGGAGCGGTGCCGGCGGCGAGGGCCTCCCAGGCCGGGAACGCCGCGGCATCGACGCGGCCCGCGGCGTCGATCACCTCCGCGGCGTGGCTGCGGGCGGCCCGCCATCCGTCGGTCATCGCCGCGGTCCGCTCGGATCGGCGGCGCTCGGCGGCGGCCAGGCGCTCGTCGCGGGCGGCCTCGCGGCGGCGCACGTCCTCGGCGAGGCCGGTTTCGAGCGCGGCGATCCGGGCCGGGTACTTCGCCTCCGCCTCGGTGCGGGCGGCTTGCACCTTCGAGCGGATCGTCGCGGTGGCGGTGCGGTATTTCTCCTCGAGCTCGGCGAGCTGCGCGTCGCGTTTCGCCTCGAGGTCGGCGCAGGCCCGCTTCGCCCGGGCCTCGAGATCGGCGAGATCCTGGCGGGCCTTGGCCTCCATCTGCTTGGACTGCAGGCCGGTGCGGACCTTCACCCACTCTCCGGCCGCGGGCAGGAGCGCCTTGCCGCGTGCGACGGCCGCCTCGATTCCCCCCCACAGCTCCGCCGCCTTCTGCGCCGCGTCCTTCTTCAGGCCGCCGAAGATCGTCTTGGAGGCGTCGAGGGCGAAGAGGTCCTTGGCCTTCGCCAGGGCGTCGGCGTGGAGGCTCTCGAGCTCCGCGAGGATCGCGTCCCCCTCGGGCGCCGCCGACGGTGCGGGGGCGGCCGCGGCCGGCGGCTTGACCCCGGTCTTCCCGAGGAACTCGCGCCCCTTCGTCGCCACCTCGTCGAACTGGGCGGCGTACCGGGCGAGGTCCTTCTCGGCCTTCGCCTGGAGCTTCTGGGGATCGTTCCGCTTCTCCTTGAAGACCTCCTTGACCGACGCCTGCTCGAACTCCGCGTCCTCGCGGATCTTCGCCGTCTGGTCGGCGCAGCTCCGCTCGAGTGCGCCGGCCCGGGTCTTCCGCTGCTCGTCGATCTTGGCCTGCTCGGCGCCGGCCTGGCTGTCGAGGCGCGCGAGCACCGCCTCGTACTCCTTGCGCGAGGCCGCGATCTCGCTGCGGTGCTTCTCGGTGGTGGCGGCGACGCCGGCCGACGCCTCCGACTTCGCCGCGGCGACCTCGCGCTCGAACTCGGCCGCGATCTCGGTCTCCGCCTTGGCCCGCTCGGCGGCGGCGCGGCGCAGCGACAGGAGCTGCTCGCGGAGGATCTCGGGGCCGTAGCAGGCGTCGTCGGTCGGGGTCTCGGCGGGGGCGGCGTCGGCGGTGGCCATGGACACTCCGGGGAACGGGACGGCCGTCGCGGGCCTGTCGTCGGAACGGGAAAAAAGGGAACGGTGGGCGGCCTGGCGGTCGGCGGAGGGGCCGGTGCGGCGAGGCTCAGCCCCGCTCCTCGTCGGCCACGTCACGGGCGGCACGGGAGAGCACCTCGGCGAGCCGGCCGATCGCCTCGAGGGTCTGCTTGACCTCCGGCATGATCGGCTCGAGATGGTCCTTGTGGAACGTCTTGGCGGTGGCGTCGCGCCAGTCGTCCGCCGCGACCCCCCACTTCAGTTCGAGCTGCTTGTAGGCGAGGGCGAGCTTCGAAGCGCCGCCGGAGAGATCGAATCCCCTCATGGCTGCTGGCTCCCGGATTCGGCCTGGGGGGCGGGCTTCCCGTCGGCGGCCGGGGCCGGCTGGGCGTCGTCGGCGGGACGGGCCATGGAGGCGGCCGATCCGCTCCCCGCGCCCGCCTCGCCGCCTGCGGGGGAGAGCGTGGAGCGGTAGGCGTCGAGGGCCTTGAGCATCCGCTCGACCACCGCCATCGCCTTGGGGCATTTGACGTCGATCACCTCGCGGAAGTGGACCAGCCGCACGCAGGTCTCGCGGAATTGCTGCTCGACGACCGGCTTCCACCGCCGGACCGCGGCCTCCTTCGCCTCGCAGTACTCCAGACGCTTCCGCGCCTTGTCGAGGTTCTTCTTCTCCTCGACGCACGACGGCTGGTTGTCGCCCACCTTCTTGAAGGCCCGGCAGTGTTCGAGGTCCTTGATCGCCTTGTTGACCGCGTCCCCCGCCCGGCGCACCTCCCCCTTCCAGTAGGCGGCGCGGTCGACGGTGACGTAGTCGACCGCCCGGCCCCCCTCGAGCTCCACCTCGCCGAGGGCCTGGCCCGACTCGTGGGCGAACGACGCCAGGGCCGCCTTCACGAGCGCCAAAGTGTCGATCGATTTGACGTCGGCCTGTGTCGACATGGGGAGGATCTCCGGTGCGGAGGCGGGGATTCGCCGGGACGGCCGCCGGGCCGCTCGGGGAACGCCTAGCGCTGTTGCTGGTATTCCTCGATGCGCTCCGCCTTCCGGATGAGGTACGGCACGTACTCGCCGGTCGACTCGACGAAGCGCCCGAACTGGGCGAGCTGCTGCTCGAACTCCTCGCTGAACTTCTGGTGCTCGCCGTCGCGCCAGGTGGAACCGAGGGCGGAGAGCTGGCGCTGCACGGTCTGCATCTGGGCCATCACCTCGTTGCTGAAGTGACGTAGCCGGGCCGCGAAGCGGCGCAGCTCCTGTGGATCGACGATCGCCTGTCCCATCGGATGGTTCCCCTTGTTTCGCCGCGCGAAAGTCCTGCGGGCGGGCTCGGATGCCGCCGGACGCCCCTCCCGCTCGCTTCAGTCTATCCGTCGTCCCGCACGACTGGACAGCGGCCGGACAGGGACGGCG
>CAWUOA010000233.1:0-5531 GCA_963923225.1 uncultured Planctomycetaceae bacterium | reverse complement strand
AGATCTACGCCCTGAAGACGGTCTGCACGCACCTGGGGTGCACGCCGAACTGGCTGGAGGCCGAGCAGAAGTTCAAGTGCCCGTGCCACGGCAGCGGCTTCTACAAGGACGGCGTGAACTTCGAGGGTCCCGCACCCCGGCCGCTCGAGCGCTACGCGATCAAGGTCGCCGACGACGGGCAACTCGAGGTCGACAAGAGCCGCACGTTCCACGAGGAGCTCGGCCAGTGGGCCGATCCCGATTCCTTCATCCAGGTGTGATGCCCCCGGAGCCGTCCTCCGGCCGATCCCCACCGTTTTGCACCATCCGCTACGACCAGGCCCCCCGGCAGACGTTCCATGGCCATCGGCGAAACCATCCGCAACTCCCAGATCTGGAAGAGCATCTTCCGCCATCCGATGCCGCTCGATCGGCGCAATCGGATCGTGGTCATGCTCACGAACTTCTTCCTTCATCTCCATCCGGTGTCGATCAAGAAGCAGGGCATCGCCCTCTCCTTCACCTGGTGCATGGGAGGGGTGACCTTCTTCCTGTTCCTGGTCGAGACGATCACCGGCGTGCTGCTGATGTTCTATTACCGGCCCACCCTGGAGTGGGCCTACAACGACATCCTCGCGCTCCGCGACGTGACCAGCCTGGGCATCCTCCGCGAGCTCCATCGCTGGGGGGCGCATGCGATGGTGATCACCACGTGGCTGCACATGTACCGCGTGTTCCTCACCGGCAGCTACAAGCCGCCGCGCGAGTTCAACTGGGTGATCGGCGTGATCCTCCTCCTGCTCACGCTGCTGCTTTCCTTCACCGGTTATCTCCTTCCCTGGGATCAGCTGGCCATCTGGGCGATCACGGTGGGCTCGAACATGGCCCGGGCCTCGCCCCTGCTCGGGTACGAGGGTCCCGGCCAGCAGCTGCTGACCATCGGCGGCATCGACATGATCACCGACGGGTCGGACGCACGCTTCGGTCTCCTCGGAGCGCGGTTCGTGGGTGAGGAGACGCTCAACCGGTTCTACGTGCTCCACTGCATCGCGATCCCGTTGGCGGTCGCCCTGCTCCTGGCCATCCATTTCTGGCGCGTGCGAAAGGACGGCGGCATCAGCGGCCCGCTGTAGAGCGATTCCCATGCATTCAAACGGACTGTTTCTCAAGGACGTCGCCGGCTTCCTCGGGTCGTATTACACCGGCCTGGCGATCATGAACGCGATCGCCGCGTTCCTGCTCTGGAAGCGGAAGAACCAGACGGGGCCAGCCCTCTTCTGGGCGTCGTTCGCCGGCGTGATGATGATCTTCGCCAGTCTCGCCCTGTCGGGATTGCCCGCGTGGGTGCCCCACCTGCCGGCCTGGTTCCGTCATCTCGTCGATTCGCTCTCGGGGCCGGTGAACTACACCGCCGGCACGACGATCCTTTTCGTCTGCGCCTTCGTCTTCCGCCGGTTCTTCGTGCAGCCGATGGTGGCCTGGACGGTGCTCAACGTCGCCCTGGTGGCGATGGGGATGGCGATGGCGGACGAGAACTTCGCCTCCATCGTCATGAAGCCCGACAACGTGCCGATCGTGGGGCTGGTCTTCCTGCTGGCGTTCTTCACCTGGGTGGCCACGAAGCAGGCGGTCGTCAACGACGACCGTATCGCCCGCGGCCTGCCGCCGCTCGAGAAGGAGAACGACGAGAAGGTGCTGGTGTGGCCCGACCTCGTCTACACCGAGTTGATCTGCATGGTGGCGGTGTCGGCCTTCCTCCTCGCCTGGGCGCTGCTCCTCCCGGCTCCGCTCGAGGAGCCGGCTTCGAGCGTGAAGACGCCGAACCCCTCCAAGGCCCCTTGGTACTTCCTCGGCCTGCAGGAGATGCTCGTCTACTTCGACCCGTGGTACGCGGGCGTGGCCCTGCCGAGCATGGTCGTCTTCGGCCTGATGGCGTTGCCCTACCTCGACTTCAACAAGAAGGGCAACGGCTACTACTCGATCGAAGAACGCAAGTTCGCCTACCTGACCTACCAGTTCGGTTTCCTCGAACTGTGGATCACGCTGATCATCCTCGGCACGTTTCTCCGCGGCCCGAACTGGAACTTCTTCGGGCCGTTCGAGTACTGGAGCCCCTACAAGGTCGAGGTGCTCAACAACGTCGATCTGCCGCAGATGTTCTGGGTGAATCTGCTCGACCGTCCGCTGCCGCGCGTCGCGGCCGACGCCCCCTGGTACGCCCAGGTGGGGACGATCCTCCTCCGCGAGGCGCCGGGGCTTTTGATCATGGCGGCGTACCTGTTCCTCCTCCCGCCGCTGCTGGCCGTGACGGTGTTCCGCAAGTACTTCGCGAAGATGGGGCTCGTCCGCTACATGGTGATGATCAATCTCATGCTGCTGATGCTCACCCTGCCGCTGAAGATGATCCTCCGCTGGACCCTCAACCTGAAGTACCTGATCAGCATCCCGGAGTTCTCGTTGAACTTCTGAAGCCGGCCCCGCCGCGCCGTTTTCACGGGTTCCTGGCACGGGTGTCGATGCCAGGGGCCGCAGTCCCCTCCGAGCCGATTCCATGCCTGCCACTGAACAAACCTGGCGCAACCTGAAGCTGCTGCACGTCGTGTTCGGGATCACGGCGATCCTGCTGCTGCTGACGACGATCGCCATGCTCGCGGCGGACCATGCCCGCCCATGGAAGAAGTACCAGCGGGAGTTCCGGGCGCTCGAGACCTGGTCCGCCGCGGCGCGCGTCGACGAGCAGGATTCGGCCACGTTCAAAGAAGCCGGACGCAAGCTCGAGCAGGCCCTCGCCGAGGCGCGGCGGGAGCCCGTGGCCCCGGCCCTCGTGGCGAAGTTCGTGGGGCAGGCACGGACCGTGGCCGAAGACGCCCTCGCCGCCGACTTGGTCCAGGCCGACGCCGATCGGCTCGCGGGCCAGGCAGATCCCGAACAGACGCTCGTGCTCCGCGGTGATCTCGTCGAGCGGATGCGCGACGTCGCCAAGCGGGCCCGTTTCCGGGAGGACAATCTGGCGGCCCGCCTCAAGCTTCGGAAGGCCGAGTTCGACAAGTGCCGCGCCGATTACGAATTGGCCGTGGCCGCCGATGCCCCGCAGTCGAAACTCGACGCGCTGTTGGCGATCGCCGAGGCGAAGCAGGCCGAGGTCGTCGAGGCGAATCTCGCCAACCAGACGGCCAATGGCCACCGCAAGAGCCTCGAGGCGGTCGTTCGCGAGGCGACGGCGGACGAGGACGCCGCGGCCAAGGCGCTGGCTGATCACCGCACCAAGCTCGGACAGCTCACCAAGACGCTCAAGGACCGGGCACCGAACGCCGGCAAGACGCTTCTGGAGCTCCCGGTCCTCGACGCCTTCAACGGCCCGTTGCGCGTCGATCAGATCTGGCTGCCGCAGCTGACCCTCAACAACAACTTCCGCGACGTGGCCCGGTTCGACCGCTGCATCACCTGCCACCGCGGCATGGACAAGGCCGTTCCCGGCGCCCCCACGGAGCCGGCCTACCGCGAGGCCTCCGACGTCGCCGTCGTGCTGCCGGCCCCCGCCGAAGCGGGCGGGAGCGTGTCGGGCGACGGCAACGCCCAGATCGAGAAGCTTTACGGCTTCCAACTGGCTCACCAGGGCCTGTTCAAGGCCGAGGATCCCACCGTCAGCTTCGTGGTCCCCGAATCCCCCGCGGCGGTCGCCGGGCTCCTCGCCGGCGACGTCATCACCTCGATCGACGGCGGCAAGCCGCTGGTCCGCGGCGCCGCGGTGTCGACGCTCGTCGAGTCCGCGGCACCGGGCCGGCCCATCGCCCTCGCCGTGCGGCGGGGGGTGCCGCAGCCCTACGCCAGCCACCCGCGGCTCGACCTGTTCGTCGGCTCGACGAGCCCCCATCCGATGCAGACATTCGGTTGCACCATCTGCCATCAGGGGCAGGGGAGCGCCACGACGTTCAAATGGGCCTCCCACACCCCCGACAATCCCGTCCAGGGACACCAGTGGCATGACGAGTACGGGTGGTTCAACAACCACCACTGGATCCTCCCGATGCTGCCCGACCGCTTCGAGCAGTCGAGTTGCCTCAAGTGCCACCACCAGGTCGTCGACCTGATGCCCAGCGAGCGCTTTCCCGAGGCCCCGGCGGCGAAACTCGTCGATGGCTGGGACACGATCCGGCAGTACGGCTGCTACGGCTGCCACGAGATCAACGGCTACGCCGGACCGGGCAAGCGGATCGGCCCGGACATGCGTGTCGCCCCCGCCTATCACGAGGTGGCCGAGGCGCTGGCGGTCGATCCGGGGGTCGCCGAGATCGGCCCCGATGCGGTTCGCCTCGTCGAGGAGGTCCGCTCGAGCCCCGATTCCCGCGTGGCCCGTGAACGGCTGCGGCAGCTGATCGAGGCCGACGCGGCCTCGGGTGCCGACGCGAAGCTGTCGTCCCGGGCCCATTCGCTCTCCGCCCAGCTGAAGACTCCGGAGACCCCCGGCGATCTGCCCAAGGTGGGCCCGAGTCTTCGCCATCTGGCCGCGAAGGACAGCTTCGAGTGGCTCTACGCCTGGCTGAGGAACCCGCAGGACTTCCGTCCGTCGACGAAGATGCCGCGGTTCTTCGGGCTCTGGGACCATCTCTCGGGCAAGAGCCTCGAGGAATCGAAGCGTTACGAGCCGATCGAGATCCGCTCGATGGTGGCCTACCTGCAGGGCGCCAGCGCCCCGTTCGATTACGTCGCGCCCCATCAAGGGATCACCGCCGCTCCCGACGTCGAGCGCGGCAAGAAGGTGGTCGAGGTGCGCGGCTGTCTCGCCTGCCACCAGCACTCCGACTTCCCGCGGGCGACGAGCACGCACGGACCGAATCTCAGTCGCATCGGCGCCAAGGTGGCGTCTCACCCGCGCGGCCAGGAGTGGCTCTACAGCTGGCTCCGAGAGCCGGCCCGCTACCACCCCCGGACGGTGATGCCGAACGTCCTCCTCGAGCCGGTCAGGCACGCCGACGGGACGGTCAGCGATCCCGCGGCCGACGCCGTCGCCTATCTCATGGGCTCCACCGAGGGCTGGAAAGCGGAGGGTGTGCCCTCGCCCGCGTCGCTCACCGACGACGAGCGTGCCGCCACCGAAGAACTGGCTCTGATGTATCTCAAGGACCGTTTCCCCGAAGCCCGTGCCAAGGCGGTGCTCCGCGACGGCCTCGGCGACGACATGGCGAGGATCGAGGGGGACGAACGCCTCCTCGCCGGCCTCACCGGCCCTGACCGCGACGCCCGGCTGCTCGACTACGTCGGCAAGAAGACGATCGCCAAGCTGGCGTGCGCCGGCTGTCACGACATTCCCGGCTTCGAGGACGCCAAGCCCGCGGGCGCTGCGCTCGCGGACTGGGGCCGGAAGGAATCGTCGAAGATCGCCTTCGAGCAGGTCTCCCAATTCGTGATGCACCAGCTCGCGCATGGCGACGGTCACGGTGGCCACGGCGGTCACACCGACCATGGCGTCGGAGCCGGAGACGAGGGGCACGACCCCCACGCCGCCGTCGACACGCTGGCTTCCGACCTGGCCTTCGCCGCACCCGAGGAGG
>CAWUOA010000232.1:0-5548 GCA_963923225.1 uncultured Planctomycetaceae bacterium | reverse complement strand
GCCCCGAGCGATGGCCCCAGTCGGAAGGGCCTCCCAATCGGTCGCCAAATCCGACTCGCCCCGTTTCACCGCCGGGTACGGGCGGGGCTAAAAAAGTTCCTGGCTGGTGGACGACGGACCCTGCCGGCCGGGGGCGCGTCCACGAGACTCAAATCGACCGGATACGCACGTAGACGTCTGTTCTGACTCATCACGGGACGCGGGTTCGACTCCCGCCGCCTCCATACCGAAAAGCCACTTCACGCATCGCCGTGAAGTGGCTTTTTGTTTTGGGGGCGACGCGTCCCCTCCGCTCATCCCCTGCCCCCTTCGCAGCAGCTCTCGCAGATGCGGTGACAGTCCGCGCACTGCAGCTTGGCGCGAATCTCGACGAGCCTCCCGCCGCACACCGGGCAGGAGGGCCGCTCGGAATCGCCCCGCGAGCGGCCCATGTCGCACGATCCGGTGCGGTCGCCTCTCGCGTCACGGGACTCGTCCATCGCCGACTTCTCCGGGAATCGTGGTGGGCCGGGACCGGATGCCGTATCCATTCCCGTCGCGGCAAGCACCCGCCCCCGGGCGCCGGCCGTATGATGACGTCCGCGTGGCATCCGCGTCACCGTCCGACGTGCGGCCAGGCCCCGGACCGACGGCTCCCATGAAGAACATCCCCCGCTCGGGCAAACGCCTGCGCCCCAAGACCGCCGTGCGCGGCAAGCGCTACCGCTGCGCGGGGTGCCACACGCGGAGCCCCCGGCCGGTAAAGAAACCGGCCCCGTGGTGGTGCCCCAAATGCCTCGCCCGCCGCGCGGCCGACGACATCCCCGATGCCCCGCCGCCGGGCTGGGGCGGGTCGCTCCCCGTGGGCGACGGTTGACTCCCACGATCGTCCCCCTGGAGCACGTCCATGCCCGCGACCGCGCGGATCCTCCGGTGCGCCGGGCCACTGCTGGCCTGCGCGATCCTCTTCGCCACCGGCCCGACGGCCGCCGGCGAACCGGCTCCGAGCCGGCCCAACGTCCTCCTCATCTGCGTCGACGATCTCAAGCCGGCGCTCGGATGCTACGGAGACACCTCGGCGAAGACGCCGAACATCGACAGGCTCGCCTCCCGCGGGGTGCGCTTCGACGCGGCGTACACCAATCAAGCCGTCTGCGCCCCCTCGCGCAACGCCCTCCTCACCGGCCTCCGGCCGCAGTCGCTCGGGATCTACGACCTGGGGACCAACTTCCGCCGGGCCGCGCCCACGATCCGCACGCTCCCGCAGCTGTTTCACGACGCGGGCTGGCACGCCTCCGGCATGGGAAAGATCTTCCATGTCGGTCATGGCAATCGGGACGACGAGGCGAGCTGGGACGAGCCGCTGTTCCCCGGCAAGACGGTGCAGTACCACCTGCCGGAAAACCGGGGGCCCAGCCGCGAAGAGGCTCGCTTCGACAGCCGCGCCGGTGCGGAGAAGCTCCCCCGCGGGGCCGCCACCGAACGGGCCGACGTCGACGACGAAGCCTATTCCGACGGCCGGATCGCGGCCGAGGGGGTGCGCCGCCTCCGGGCCGCGGCCGCCGCGCCGGGGAAGCCGTTCTTTCTCGCCGTCGGCTTCCTCAAGCCCCATCTGCCCTTCGTCGCGCCGAAGCGCTACTGGGATCTCCACGACCCGGCGACACTGCCGGCTCCGACCACCGTCGCCCCGCCCGACGGCGCCCCCGACTGGGCCGCCACCGGCTGGGGGGAGCTGCGACAGTATTCCGACGTGCCCGATGCGGGGCCCGTCGACGCGGCGCTCGCCCGGCACCTGGTCCACGGGTACTACGCGGCGACCAGCTACGTCGACGCGCAGATCGGCAGGCTCCTCGACGCCCTCGACGCCACCGGTCTGGCCGCGACGACCATCGTCGTCCTCTGGGGGGACCACGGCTGGCATCTCGGCGACCATGGGATGTGGAGCAAGCACACCAACTACGAGCAGGCGACGCGGATCCCGCTGATCGTCGCGGCGCCGGCCGCGGCCCGCGGAACGTCGACGGGGGCGCTCGTGGAGAGCGTCGACATCCTCCCCACGCTCTTGGAGCTCGCCCGCGTGCCGCCCGCCCCGGATCGCGACGGCGCGAGCTTCGCGCATGTCCTGGCCGATCCCGCCCTGCCCGCGCGGGATCATTGCATCCATGTCTTTCCGCGCGGCCGGCGCCTGGGCCGCGCGGTCCGCACCGCCGACGCGCGGCTGGTGGAGTGGCGCGCGATCGACGCCGCTGGCGACGACGCCGTCCTCGAATACTACGACCTCGCCGCCGATCCCCACGAGACGCGGAACCTCGCCGCCGAGCGGCCGGACGACGTCGCGCGCCTCCGCGGGCTCCTCGACCGCCATCCGGCGCCGCGGCCGCAGCTCACCGCGGCGAACGACTGACGCGCCGCGTCGGCCCCGTTCACGGCTCCAGCACCACCGCCACCGGCATCGAATCGCCGAAGGTGTCGAAATCGCGGAAGGTCCACACGACCTTCTTGTCGCGGTCGACCTCGATGATCTGGGGGTTGCCGGGGCCGGCGTGGCAGTTGACGAAGCGGGTGTTGCCGTTGGGCAGCCGCCACACCTGCGTCACCCACGCCAGGACGATCCCGGGCAGGTCGTGCTGATCGACGCGCCACACGATGTCCTTGGCGGGCGTGACTTCGAGCACCGAGTGGCCGTTGCCGGTGCCGACGAGCGTGTTGCCGTTCGGGAGACGGACCGCCGAATAGACCTGGTCGCCGAAGGCCTCCGGGCCGTGGCCTCCCTTGGGCTCCTTGCCGAACAGCGGCACGTCGTACTCCCAGACCACCTTGCCGGCGGCGTCGTACTCGCGCACCACGCCGTCGCGCTCGTGGGCCACCAGATACGTGCCCGCCGGCGTACGGCGGACGTTGCGCGTGTCGGAGTGCACCGCCGGGTGGTCCACCTTCAGCGGGATCCGGCGGCGGATGGAACCGTCGCGGGCCACCTCGAGGATCCGCGCGGGCCCCGACTCGACGATCATCGTGGCGCCGTCGGGGAGGCGCTCGAAGGCGTGCACCTCGACGCCCCGGCCCGCGTTGTCTCCGCCGGCGGCGTCGTACTCCCAGACGACGCGGCGATCGGCGTCGAGCTCGATGACCCGCGTCCAGCCGTCCTGGGCGAGGAGATGGCCGTCGGGAAGGAGGTGGAGATCGTGGATCGCCCCGTTCTCGCGCTTCCACGCGACCGCGCCGTCGGGCCCGACCTCGGCGAGCGTGCGCCGCGAGTCGTCGCCGGCGATGACCCGCCGCGGCGGGCCGCTCTGTTCGGCGTCAGCCCGTCCGGCACCGAGGGTGGCCAAAAGCGCCCACAGCACCGCGCCTGCGACCGCCCCCGGCGACCACCCCGCCCGCGGCCGGGCATGGACCTTCGCCGCCGCGCCGCCGGCGGTGGCGCGGATCGCCTCGCGGGCCGGACCGATCGCGTCGGCGCCGAGCCGCTCGAGGCCGAGGCTGAAGCTCACCTCGCCGCGCGCCGGGAGCGACACGACGCGCCCCTGCGACGCCTCGTAGGAACGGGGGTTGGGGAAGTTGGTGCCGGGCTCGAGGCCGGTGACGTAGCCCTCCGCATCCCCACCCTGCTGCTTCCAGAGCGTGAAGCAGGGGAGCGTGGTGGCATCCCACGTGAGCCGCACCGCCTGCTTGGCGCCCGCCGCCACCAGGAGCGCCGCCGCCCTGCCCCCCGGGGCGTGCATGGTCGCGAAATGGCAATCCTCGGGCCGTCCCGGACGCGGCGGGTCGAAGCGACTCCAGGTGGCGACGTCGGCCGCGGCCCCCTGGTCGCGCGGCGCGATCTCGGCGATCGGCGCCACCACTTCGGCGCCGGCTCCGAGGATCGGGGGGCCGAAGTTCACGTGATAGAGCATCTGCATCGTCGCGGGCCGATCGGAGAGATTGGTCACGGTGTCGGTCCACTCGATGCCGGCCCGGCCGACCGACATCGTCAGCGTGGTCGTCATCCGCAGGGAATGGCAGAGGAAACGGGTCTCGTCGACGGTGCCCCGGGCGGTGATCGTGCCGGAATCCTCGTCGAGGACCACCTCGAGGGACCGGGCGGGGAGATTGGCGATCCGGCCGTGGAGGCCGTGCTGGAGCCTTCCCTCCGGCGAGAAGTCGGGGGCGCCGTTGCTCACCAGGCCGCAGCGGGCGACGAGCTCGTCGAAGCCGTCGAGCCAGCCCAGACCAGAGGGCTCGGCGAGCGGCACGAACATCGGATGGACCGGTCCGCGAACCGGCGACTGCCAGCCCAGTTCGGTCCCGGCGGCGTTCACCTTCCAGATGCCCAAGCCCCGGTCGGGGAGGATGAAGGCCCGCGTCTGGCCGGCGAGCAGTTCGACCATGCGCACCCCCTCGGCGAGCCCTCCGGAGAGTGTCCGGCAACGGACGGCGAGAGGCCCGGCGGACACGTCGACGTCGGGATGCCGCGGCGGGGCGAACCCATGCCGCTCGTGGGCCTCGATGATCGCCACCCGACGCGGTGCTGCCATGATCGACCGGCTCCTGCCTGGATTCGCTTGCTGGGGGCCGCAGTGTAGCAGCCCGCCGCACGATCTCCGCCGGGGACGGGTGACGCCCCAGCGGCGATCGACTAGGCTCCCCGACAACCCGTCCGCACCCTGCCGGAGTCGCACCGATGACCCTTCCCCTCCCCTCCCGCCCCCAGGCCGACCAGGCGGGGCCGATCGCGGTGGTGCTCGCCGCGGGCAAGGGAACTCGGATGGGGAGCGACCTGCCGAAGGTGGCCCACGAAGCGGCGGGCAAGGCACTGGTCCGCTGGGTGATCGACAGTCTCCGCGAGGCGGGCGTCGACGACTGCATCGTCGTCGTCGGCCACCGCGCCGAGGTGGTGGAGCGCTGCCTGGCGGGGGTGCCCGGCGTATCGTTCGCCGTCCAGCGGGAGCAGCGGGGCACGGGCGACGCCGTGGCGGCCGCGGCGGAGGCGATCCGGACTCGCGCCTCCGGCGGCCGCGGCCGCAGGCCCGTCGTCGTGGTCTGCGGCGACTCGCCGATGCTCCGCCCCGAGAGCGTGCGCGGGCTCCTCGACCGCTACGCCTCCACCGGAGCCGCCTGCCTCCTCGGCACCGCCGTGACGACCGACCCGCAGGGGCTCGGCAGGATCGTCCGCGACGACCAGGGCAGGTTTCTCCGCATCGTCGAACAAAAGGACGCGTCCCCGGCCGAGCGCGCCATCCGCGAGGTGAACATGAGCACCTACGTGTTCGCCGCCGACGATCTCCTCCGCTCCCTCTCCCGGCTCGGCAACGCCAACGCGTCGGGGGAGTACTACCTCACCGACTGCCCGGGAATCCTCCTGTCCGAGGGCCTCGCCGTCGACGCGATCGCCTGTCTCGACCCGAGCGAGACGCTGTCGGTGAACACGCCGGAGCAGCTGGCGGAGGTGGCCGCGGCGCTCGCCGCCCGCGACGCCCCGCCGCCGGCTTGAACTCGCCCCGACCGGGGGTCACAGTGTTGCCGCGGACGGGGGCGACCCCGAGCCCCGTCCCCGGTCGACGTCCCTCCATCGGCTCCGCCCCCCTTCTTC
>CAWUOA010000231.1:0-5550 GCA_963923225.1 uncultured Planctomycetaceae bacterium | reverse complement strand
GTTCTGCTCGAGCTGCTTCATGACCTCGTCGAGGGCGGCGGTGCGTTCCGTCTCGTCGAGCGTGCCGTTCTTGTCGGCGTCGAAGCGGCGCAGGAGGAGCTGACGGAACTGCGCCTGCACGTCGGCCCCCTTCTTCTTGAGGCTCTCGAGCGCCTCCGCCCGCTCGGCGTCGTCGAGCTTGCCGTCGCCGTCCTTGTCGAAGCGTTTCATCGCCTCCTCGCGGACGCGATCCCCGGCCTTGCCCAGGAGAGTGCGGAGGCCCCCCTTCCCCTTCCGGGCCGGAGCCGATTCGGCCGATTGCGTCGGCGTCTCCTGGGCGGCGGCGCCCGCGGCGAACGCCGAGACGAGGAGAGCGGCGAGGAGGACGCGCGGGAGTCGCGTGGGGAAGAGCGTCATGGGGCACCTCGGGGGCGGAGGGAACTTGGCTACGAGCGTACCGGGCCGATCGGCCGGCAGGCCAGAGCAGGAACGCATCCAGCGCCTCCCGGCGGGCGCGGCTCCGCCCCGCGAGTCACGGCCCGCACGCGACCAGAGGCGGAAACGAGTCAGGCGTCGTCGCGGTCGTCGTCGTCGCTTTCCCGGGCGCCGGCCAGGAGGTCGAAGTCGCCGCCGAAGACGAGGTCGATCCGGCCGGTCCGCCAGCCGCGGGCCTGGTCGCGGACCAGGGCGCTGGGACGCTCCCGGTAGCGGCGGGCGATGTTCGAAGGCGCCGCGCCGGCGAAGGCCTCGATCGCCTGCCGCCGCAGCCCCGCCGTGCCGTCGCTCGGCGGGATCTCCGGCTGCGCCGCGACGCGGACGCGCACCTGGACCCGGTCGAAGCCATGCCCCTTCTCCCCCGGCTCCTCGAGAAGATGGAGGCCCGCCTCTGGGAAAAGGAGCGTGTGGGCGGCGAGCCCCGAGACGGCGAGCACCACTCGCGGCGCCCGGTCGTCCTCGGAGAGGAGCGTCTCCACCTTCATGCCGCGCTTCTCGCCCCAGGCCCGGTACATGGTGGCGAGTCTCTCGAAGAACCGCTCCGTGGCGGCGCGGCGCTCGTCCCCGGGGTCGATCGCCTCGATGGAGAGGAAGGCGTCGAGCGGTCGCCGCTGTTCGACGTCGGCGACGGCGGTCTCGAGGAGATGGAGCCGCAGCGCGAGCCTCCCGGCGTGGTCGGCGCCGAAGCGGGTGCGGCCCGCGCCGGGTGAGCCGCGGAGCTTCTCGAACAGCCTCCGCGCCGACTCCACGCCCCCCTCGATGCGGTCGATCTGCTCGATCTGGCCGAAGACCGAGAACCTTCCCGGCGAATCCCAGAAGCCGGGATCGCGCTGCCGCTCGAGCGCCGCACGCTTCCGCTCGCGCCACCCTTCCTCGCCGATCCGCTCGGCGAGCGAGTCCAGATGGCTCTCGAGACAGGCCACCTCCTCGTCGGAGCCGCGCGGGTCGAGGGCCACCCCCTCCAGACGCGTCTGCGTGTCGCCGGCCGGGGCCGGAGGCGCCGGGACCTCGGCGTCGGGATCGATGAACTCCGCCTCGAGGTGGTCCCCCTTGGCGCGGACGAGGAGGAACTGATCGCCCCGCGGCACCTCGTGCTCGACGATCGTCCGTGCCAGGGGGGCGAGCACGTGCCGTTCGATGGCCCGCTTGAGCGGCCTGGCGCCGAGGTCGGGCGTGGTGCCGCGGTCGAGGAGGAAGTCGATCGCCGACTCGTCCCACATCACCGCCCAGTCGCGGTTCCGCAAGCCGCGCCGCTTGAAGACGTCGCGGAGCTCCTTGTGGAGGATGTCGCGGAGGACGTCGCGCGAGAGGGGGCGGAAGACGACGATCCGGTCGATGCGGTTGAAGAACTCCGGCCGGAAGGCGCGCGACACCGCCTGCTCGACGCGTTCCGGCGCCGGCCGCGGCGCGGCGCCGAAGCCGAGGGCCGGGCCGGCGGGGAGGGCGGAGCCGAGATTCGAGGTGAGGATGATGATGCAGTTGCGGAAGTCGGCGGTGAGGCCGCGCGGGTCGGTGAGGCGGCCGTCGTCGAAGACCTGGAGGAAGAGGTCCCACACCTGCGGGTGCGACTTCTCGAACTCGTCGAGGAGGACCACCGAGAAGGGATGGCGGCGGATCTGGTCGACCAGGGCGTTGCCGGAGACGTCGCGCTGGCCGTCGCCGAGGAGCCGGGCGAGCGATTCGGGCGTCTGCAGCTCGCTCATGTCGATCCGCACCAGCCGCTCCGGCGACCCGAAGAGCCATTCGGCGAGCGCCTTGGCGATCTCCGTCTTGCCGGTGCCGGTGGGGCCGGCGAAGAGGAACACCCCCAGCGGCCGCGTCGGGTCGGTGACCCCCGCCTTGATCATCGCCACCCGCTCGACGAGCGTCTCGACCGCCTCCTGCTGGCCGATGACGCGCGAGGCGAAGAAGTGCCCCACGCGGTCGAGGTCGAGCCCCTGTCGCTCGTCGAGGACGTCGGCCGGAAGACGCGTGAGCTTGGCCACCGTCGCCACGACGTCGTCGACGGTCACCGGCCGCTCGGGCGCGCCGCCTCGCTCCTGGAGGAGCGTGGCGAGGAGATGGACGAGGTTCCCGGGCGCCGCCATCTCGCGGAGGTACTGCCCGGCGAGGTGCGAGGCCTCGCGGAGGACCGGCTCGGCGAGCGCCGGGGGCGGGGCCGGGCGGCGCGCGTCCCACTGCCGGGCGACGTCGAGGCTCTCCTCCTCGGGAAGCGGATCGAGGCGCACGATCTCGAAGGCGGTGAGCACCGCCGGCTTGTTGCGGGCGATGACGTCGAGGCCGGCCGGGTCGGTGACGGCGATCAAGGGGAAGCGCCCCTCCGTGGCCGCCGGGAGGAGGAGATCGAGGAGGCCGACGGGGCTGCCCGAATGACGCCCTGCGAAGAGGAACCCCTGGAAGAACGGCGCCACCCACAGCATCCGCCGCGCCCGCGCGAGCTCCTCCACCAACTGCCGCACCTGCCCTTCGATCTGGCCGACGTACGACTGCCCCGCGACGAGGTCCATGTGGCCGGCCTGGAACAGCCGCCACCCCTTGGCCCGCAGGGCCCGCCACACCGCGAGGACCAGCGTGCTCCGCCCGGTGCCCCCCGCGCCGACCAGGAGCACCGGCCGCGGCGGCGTTCGCTCGAGCGCCCCCAGGATCGCGTCGCGGGCGGCGACGAAGCGCGGGTGCTCGACGACGATTCCCCCGTCGCCCGGCTCCGGGAAGGAGCCCACCGAACGGAGGAACGTCTCGTCGACGCGGGCGCTTCGCACCTCGGCGACGCCGGCGAGGAAGGCGTCGATCTGCGGGGATTTGAGGGGCCCGAGGAGATCGGGGAGGAGGACGCAGGCCTCGTCGGAGAGCTCGGCGCGCATCCCCTGCACCGTCGGCACGTCGCCGGCCGCGATCCGCTCGAGGACGAAGTCGGCGAGGATCGTGCGGAGCGCGGGATAGCGCCACGACTCGCCGAGCGCGGGGAGCACGACGCCGGTGACGCTCTCGGTGGCCGGCGTGGCGGCGGTGATCGCGCGGAGCGCGAAGGCGCGCGTGTAGGGATGGACGTCGTTGAAGCTCGCCAGGAGCCGGTCGCGCGTGTCGCGATCGCCGGGCCGGCGCGCGAGCGCCTCGGCCGCGCACACCGCGAGCACGAGCACGTCGCCGCTGACGAAGCCGGCCAGGTCGGCGTCGGAGAGGGGCGAGTGGCGCATCGTCTCCACGCAGCGTTCGAAGCCCTCGGCGCCGAGGAGATGGCTGGGCCGCGCGGCACGCTGCAGGTCCTCGAACGCCCCCTGGGCGGTGGCGTAGATCGCCTCCTTGGGATCCCCGGAGGGGACGGCGACCGCTTCGTGCGACGGCACCTGCTCCGCCGGCTCCTGCGGCACCGAAAACGGCTCGGGGACGGGCGTGCGGCCGGAGCCGGTCCAGGCGAGCCGGCGGCCGACCCACATGCCGAAGGCGATCCCCAGCGCCCCGAAGGCAGCGAGTGCCACGCCTGCTGCAAGCCATTCCATTCCTGACACCCTCGTCGTAAGCGTGCGTCGAAAATCCCCCCTGAAGAGCGTAACGGCTTTCGCGGCGGGGTGCGCCACGGGGCCGAATTGCCGCTCGCTCCGCGGCATCGGTAGCATGGAAGGGCTTGCGAGGGTGATGCGGGGCGCGGCCGGCGTGACGCGGCCGGGCGAATCTGGAAGGAGACCAGTCGATGCTCAGGGTCGATTTCGGGCGGCCGCTCGCGGGCCCCGCCGGCACGAGGCGCACCTTCCTCCAGGTGGGGATGGCCGGCATGGCCTCCCTCGGTCTGCCCGACCTCCTCCGGGCCCGTCAGGCGACGGCCCGTGCGGCGGCGAGCGCGGCCACCGGCAGCTCCTCCGCGAAGAACACCTCGGTGATCCTCCTCTGGCTCGACGGCGGCCCGAGCCACATGGATCTCTACGACCTCAAGCCGGAAGCCCCGGCGGAGTACCGCGGCATCTGGCGGCCGGTGCGCACCAACGTTCCGGGCATGGAGATCGGCGAACTGCTCCCGAAGCAGGCGAAGGTGGCGGACAAGTTCTCTCTTGTCCGTTCGCTCCACCACGACAACGGCGACCACTTCACCGCCGCGCACTACGTCCTCACCGGCCGCGGCGGCCCCAACGGCTCGAACACCGCCGGCAAGAATCCCGGCATCGGCGCCATCGCCGGGGCGCTCCTTGGCGCGCGGAAGCCGGGCGTGCCCCCGTACGTCGCCGTCCCGTACGCGTCGAGCGTCGGCTTGCGGCCGGGCTACTTCGGCGGCAGCTATCTGGGCGCGAAGACGAACCCCTTCGAGACCGACGGCGATCCCTCCGCCAAGGACTTCAAGGTCCGCAACCTCTCTCTCTCCGATGGCGTGACGCTCGACCGGCTCGGCGACCGCCACGATCTCCGTACCCGCCTGGACCTGCTCCGCCGCGACGTCGATACCAGCGGCGTCCTCGACTCGATGGACGTCTTCCAGCGCGAGGCCTACGGCCTGGTGACCAGCGACGCCGCCCGCCGCGCCTTCGATCTCTCCGGCGAGGCCGAGGCGACGCGCGACCTCTACGGCCGCACGAACTTCGGCCAGAGCACGCTCCTGGCCCGGCGCCTGGTGGAGGCGGGGAGCACGTTCGTCACCGTCCACTCCGGCGGCTGGGACCACCACTGGGATCTGGAGAAGGGCCTCCAGTCGCGGATGCCGGAGATCGACACGGCCGTCGCCGGGCTCCTCGAGGATCTCGACCGCACCGGTCTCCTCGAGACGACGATGGTCATCCTCTGCGGCGAGTTCAGCCGCACGCCGCGGATGAACGACGGCGGCAACGGCGGCGCGCCGCGCTCGATGGGCACCCCCGGCCGCGACCACTGGGGCAACGCCATGTTCGCGCTGGTCGCCGGCGGCGGCGTCCGGGGGGGGAGGATCGTGGGGAGCACCGACGCCCGCGGCGAGCGGGTGAAGGACCGTCCCGTCACCCCCTTCGACCTCCACGCCACGGTGTACAAGGTCCTCGGCATCGATCCCCACGTCGCCTTCACCGACCACTCCGGCCGCCCGGTGCCGGCGATCGACCGCGGCGAGCCGATCTCGGA
>CAWUOA010000230.1:0-5587 GCA_963923225.1 uncultured Planctomycetaceae bacterium | reverse complement strand
AGCAGGCCCTGGTTGCCATCCCGGCCGACGAGGATCTCGTAGCCCTTCGATTCGAGCACCGCCCGCATCGACTCCACGATCTCGGGGTCGTCGTCGACCAGCAGGATGCGATTGCCTGCCGCCGGAGTCGGGGCAGGGGCCGGGGCGCCTTCGGCTGCGATGTCCGGAGCCGCCGCCTCGGGGGCCTTGGCCTTGGAGACCTTCGCCTTGACCGCCTTCGAGGCCTTCTTGGGGGCGGGCATGGCGACGGCTCCTGCAGCGAGGTGTTCGGGACGGGAATCCGAACTATACGGAATCGGCCTCCACCCCGCCATCGGCTGCGGCGCCTCTCAGCCACCAGGCGGCGCCCGCCAGGCCGAGTGCCAGGCCGAAGCAGATGTCGCTGGGAAAATGGGCCGAGGACATGACCCGTTGGCCCGCTGCCATGATCGCGAAGGTGGCGAAGAACCCCCGTGCCCGTGGATAGCGCCAGGAGAGCGCCGCGGCCAGCCCCGCCGCCATCGCGGAGTGGCCGGAGGGAAAGCTGTGGATGTTCGACCGGCTGCCGGTGACCGTGTCGACGATCGACTCGCGGAAGGTGTCCCACGCCGAGGCATGGAGGGTGAAATCGGTCACCCGGGGACGGATCCGCTCGACGAAGAGCTTCACCAGATCCGCGGCGATGCCGCCGGTGACGGTGGCGCCGAGCATCCGCCCGAAGAGGGCCTGCTCGGTCGGCAGCCTGGCGCGGTCCGCGCCCTTCCGCAGCGACGCCCGCAACCCCTTCGGCCAGGCGAGTCCGGGGTCGAGCGCGAGGACGAGCGCGAGGATCACTCCCACGCTCACCGTGTGGGCCGCCACCTCCGACATCGTCACCAGCCGCCCCACCTCGTCGGCGACTTCCACCAGGAGCTTCGGCATCCAGGCCGGCCAGACGCCGTCCTTGAACCAATCGGCGACCGGCATGTCGATGGCGAAGGCCGCGGTGCCGAGCAGCGCGAGCGAACCCGCCAGGGGGAGGAGGGCCCGCACGACCCGGCGGGAGAGCGTCCGGCGCTCGGCATCGACGGGGGAACGAGGGAGTGAAAGGACCATGGGCCCATGGTGGCAAAACCGGCCGCCGGGGTCCATGGAAGATGGGGCCGTCGAGGGCGGTCGGGGCGGCCTCCCCTGCGTCAGGGGGCCAGTGCCCGATCGAGGAGGCGGTAGTTGATCGCCTCGGCCAGGTGGGCGCAGCGGATCTGGTCCGAGGCGTCGAGGTCGGCGATCGTCCGCGCGACACGGAGCACCTTGTCGTGGGCCCGGGCGGAGAGGCCGAGGCTCGACACCGCGCCTTTGAGGAGCTCGACCGCCGCCGGCTCGAGCGGGCAGTGCTCGCGGACCAGCCGGCTCGACATCCGGGCGTTGCAGCGGGTGGACGAGGTGCCGAAGCGGGCGGCCTGCCGGCTCCGCGCCGCGAGCACCGCCTCCCGCATCTGCGCGCTCGACGTGCCCGGCCGGCTGGCCGAGAGGTCGCGGAAGGGCACCGCCGGCACCTCGAGTTGGATGTCGATCCGGTCGAGGAGCGGCCCGGAGATCTTGCCGACGTATTTCTCCACCTGCTGCGGCGTGCACTGGCATTCCCGGCGCGGATCGCCGCGATAGCCGCAGGGGCAGGGATTGAAGGCCGCCACGAGGATGAAGTCGGCCGGGAAGCGGGTCGTCGACTTCGCCCGGCTGATCGTCACGGTCGCGTCCTCGAGTGGCTGCCGCAGCACCTCGAGCGTGCGCCGGTTGAACTCCGGCAGCTCGTCGAGGAAGAGGACGCCGTTGTGCGCGAGGCTGATCTCGCCCGGCATCGGCACCGAGCGGCCGCCGACGAGGCCGGCCTCGGAGATCGTATGGTGCGGGGCACGGAAGGGGCGGGTGGCGAGGAGCGGCTGGCCCGGCGCGAGGAGCCCGAGCGAGCTGTAGATCCGGGTCGTCTCGATCGACTCCGCGGCGGAGAGCGGCGGGAGGATCGTGGGGATCCGCTTGGCGAGCATCGTCTTGCCCCCTCCCGGGGGCCCGAGCATGGCGCAGTTGTGGCCGCCGGCCGCCGCCACGCAGAGGGCGCGCTTCGCCGCCTCCTGGCCGCGGACGTCGGAGAAGTCGATGTCGTAGGAGGCGAACTGGTCGAACCACTCCCCGACCCGGTTGGGCGACGGGGGGATGTGGAGGTCGCCGGAGAAGAAGCGCACCGCCTCGGTGAGCGTGGCCACGGGGATGACCTCGATCCCCTCGACGACCGCCGCCTCGGTGGCGCTCGCGGTGGGCACGACCATGCCGCGGAGGTTCCGCTGCTTGGCGGCGGTCATCGCCATCGACAGCGCGCCGCGGGCGGGCCGCGTGGAGCCCTCGAGCGACAGCTCCCCCACCACGGCGTAGTCGTTGAATCGTTCGGAGGAGAACTGTCCGCTGCCGGCGAGGATCCCGAGCGTGATCGGGAGGTCGAAGGTGGCGGCCTGTTTGGGCAGTTCGGCCGGGGCGAGGTTCACCACGACCCGATCCTGGGGGCGCTCGAAACCGCAATTGACCATGGCCCGCGCCACCCGGTGCGTGCTCTCGCGGATCGCCGCGTCGGGAAGGCCGACGAGGACCGTGGCCGGGAGGGCCCCGGTCGACACGTCCACCTCCACGTCGACCGGCACCGCGTCGATTCCCTGGAGTGAAAACGTCTGCAGTCTCGCGAGCATGGTGATCTCCTCCGGCCCGCTCCGGGCCTTGGCCCCCCGTTTCGACGCCGTGACGTGCGACGCCGCCATCGATCCTCCCCGACCGTTCCGTGGATACGGATGGCAGGGGCTGGAGGGAGTGTACGGACGTTCACTTCCGGCGCCAAGGCGGCCCGGCGAACCCCGGCGCGGGGAGCCGATCGGCGGCGGGATCGGCCGTTTCGCGTCGCCCTTCCCCGCTGCCGCTTCCGGGGTGTCTTCCGGCCCGGCTTCTAGAAGGAGAGGCCGGTGCGGTAGCCTTTGAGGGATCGTCGCCAGCGCCGCCCGTCGCGTGCCGCTCCGCCAACATCCCTTCGCCCCCGTCACCGGAATCGAGCCATGCCCGCCCTCCGCTCCCGATCGACTGGTCCTTCCGCCCCGCGGCCGTTCGGCCGTGTCCGTCCGCTCGTGGCGTTCCTGGCGACCCTCTGCTCGGGCGTCGGTCTCGCCGGTGCCTCCCGGGCCGACGAGGGGATGTGGCTCTTCAACCAGCCGCCGCTCTCGCGGCTCGAGAAGGATCACGGCTTCAAGCCCTCGGCCGATTGGCTCCTCCACCTGCAGCGGTCGAGCGTCCGCTTCAACTCGGGCGGATCGGGGTCGTTCGTCTCCGCCGACGGCCTCGTCCTCACCAATCACCACGTCGGTGCCGACTCGCTGCAGAAGCTCGGCGACGACGAGCACGACTACTACCGCGACGGCTTCGCCGCCGCGACGCGCGACGCCGAGATGCGCTGCCACGATCTCGAGCTCAACGTGCTCGAGTCGATCGAGGACGTGACCGAACGCGTCAACGCCGTGGTGAAGCCGGGGATGTCGGCGGAGGACGCGGCCCTCGAGCGCCGCAAGGCGATGGCGGCGATCGAGCAGGAGTCGCTCGAGAAGACCGGCCTCCGCAGCGACGTCGTCACGCTCTTCCAGGGGGGCGCCTACCACCTCTACCGGGCGAAGAAGTACACCGACGTGCGACTGGTCTTCGCGCCGGAGCGGCAGATCGCCTTCTTCGGCGGCGACGCCGACAACTTCGAGTTCCCCCGCTTCAATCTCGACATGTGCCTCTTCCGGGCCTACGAGGACGGGAAGCCGGCGAAGATCGAGCACTTCCTCGCCTGGGGCGTCGAGCCGGTCCGCGAGGGGGATCTGGTGTTCGTCTCCGGCCACCCCGGCAACACCGACCGCGGCCACACGATGCGCGAGCTGGTCGCCATGCGCGACCGGCAGATGCCGATGGCGCTGGCCACGCTGCGGCGCCTCGAGGTCCTCTTCTCCGTCTACTCGGGCCAGGGGCCGGAAGAGGCCCGCCAGGCTTCCGAGGATCTCTTCGGCGTGCAGAACAGCCGCAAGGCCCGGGTCGGTCTCCTCGGGGGGCTCCTCGATCCGCGCGTGTGGAAGAAGAAGGAGGAGGCCGAGCGGCACCTCCGTGAGGAGATGGCGAAGAAGAACCCCAAGCCGGGGGTGAAGAGCCCCTTCGAGCGGATCGAGGAGGCGGAGAAGGAGATCGACGCCATCGCCGTCCGCTACGGCCAGCTCGAGCAGGGGCAGGCCTTCAACAGCAAGTACTTCTCCACCGCCCGGACGATCCTCCGCGCCGCCGCCGAGCAGGCCAAGCCCAGCGGCGAGCGGCTGCGGGAGTTCCGCGACTCGGCCCGCGAGTCGCTGGAGTTCGGCCTCTTTTCCGACGAGCCGGTGTACGACGAGCTGGAGACGGCGAAGCTCGCCGACTCCCTCACCAACATGGTCACGGTCCTGGGCGCCGACGACGCGCTCGTGAAGTCGGTGCTCGCGGGGAAGAGCCCGCGCGACCGGGCGGCGGAGCTCGTCCGCGGCACCGGCCTGGGGAAGCGGCCCGCCCCGCACGTCGGCGAGCCGGCCCGCGACACCCGGCGCCAGATCTACGACGCCGGCCTGGCCGGCGGCTCGGCGGCGACGGAGCGCACCGGAGACCCGATGATCGCGTTGGCGGCGATCGTCGATGCCGAGAGCCGGGCGCTCCGCAAGCGGATGGAGGCGGTCCGCGAGATCAAGCAGCAGGCCCACGCCGAGATCACCCGGGCCCAGTACGCCCTCGCCGGCGACGGCCTCTATCCCGACGCCACCTTCACCCTCCGCCTCGCCTACGGCACCGTGAAGGGCTACGAACAGGACGGCCGTCCGGTCGCCCCGATCACCCATTACGCCGGCCTCTTCGACCGGGCCGACGCGAAGAAGTCGACGCCCCCCTTCGATCTCCCGCCGCGGTGGACGAAGCTCCGCGGCGAGCTCGAGAAGGACGAGGCCTTCCTCGAGACCCCCTTCAACTTCGTCTCCACCGCCGACATCATCGGCGGCAACTCCGGGAGTCCGGTCGTGAACCGGGCCGGCGAGCTCGTGGGCCTGATCTTCGACGGCAACATCCAGTCGCTCGTCCTCGACGTCGCCTACGACGACCGCCAGGCCCGCGCCGTGTCGGTCGACGCGATGGGGATCCTCGCGGCGCTGCGGAAGGTGTACGGCGCCGAGAAGATCGTCGAGGAGCTGACGGCCGGGCGGAAGCCGGGCGCCGCCGAGAAGGCGGCCACGCACGTCTCCGGCCCCGAATGGAAGAGCCTTTTCGACGGCGAGTCGCTCGGGGGCTGGAAGAGCACGAGCTTCGGCGGCGAGGGGGAGATCTCGGTGGAGGACGGCTCGATCCAGATCGGCCGCGGCTCCGATTTGAGCGGCGTCACCTGGACCAAGGAGGTGCCGACGCAGGATTACGAGATCGAGCTCGAGGCCCAGCGCGTCGACGGCAACGACTTCTTCTGCGGCCTCACCTTCCCCGTGGGGGACGATCCCTGCAGCTTCATCGTCGGCGGCTGGGGGGGCGGCGTCGTGGGGCTTTCGAGCATCGACGGCCAGGA
>CAWUOA010000229.1:0-5589 GCA_963923225.1 uncultured Planctomycetaceae bacterium | reverse complement strand
GAGGGCTTCGTGCCGCGCCGCATCGCCATCCCCGGGCGACGGGGCGGGTGAGGGGGCCACGGAGCGATCGCCTGCCGGGCAGCGTCACGCTTCGCCGACGCGAGCGGCGACTTTGTCGATGAGACGCGGGTGGAATCGGATTCCGGCGCGGATCATCTCCGAAGTGGCACCGCGGAACGATGCGACGAGCCCCATGGACTTCGCCTTGGCCAGGATGCCGAGGCTGCCGATGACCCGAAGCCCCATACGCTCGGCGGCGAGTCGTCCCAAGCGCTCGTCGATGATCACCAGCTCCGCCCGCGCTTCCAGAGCCGCGGCGATCGTGTCCCGCTCGCCGCGGTCCAGTGCATTGAGAGGCGAATCCGGTTCACCCGAATCCGTTCGATCGACGACGGTCAGCCAATCGAGGTTCCGGAGATCGGCAACCTCGATCGCTCCGCCCACTCGACACTCCTCGATCACGGAAGCGGCAGCGCAGACCCGACCGAACAGCGCCGGCAGGAGGTCGATCCGCCCGATGCTCGACAACGCGATGATCGGACCGGTGTTCGTGAAGACGATCACAGCAGCGACGTCTCGCGGGCCAGGTCTTCCGGCGTGTCGGAGAGGAGGGTCGCCCCGGCGTCCATCGCCCGGAGGAGGAAGGCGACCCGGGGCATGCCGAGCCAGCGGGCGGCGAGACCGGACGAGAGTTTGCCGTCCCGGAATAGCGCGATCGCCGTCTGGAGCTTCATGTAATCGCCAAACTCCGACGGCTCGACGTGGAGCCCGGCCAGGATCTCGGGGAGACAATCGACTTCGACGGTGGTCTTCATGTCCTGATTGTAGCCTCGCCGGGATGCCGACGGGCCCGGTCGCCGGTGGATCGCCTACGCGAGGATCTCGCGGACGACGGTGCCGGCGGTGTCGGTGAGGCGCATGTCGCGGCCGCCGTGGCGCCAGGTGAGGCGCTCGTGGTCGAAGCCGAGCAGGTGCAGGATCGTGGCGTGCCAGTCGTGGACGTGGACGCGCCCCTCCACCGCCTCGAAGCCGTGGTCGTCGGTGGCGCCGTGGACGAAGCCGCCCTTCACGCCGCCGCCGGCCATCCAGGTGGTGTAGCCCCTGGCGTTGTGGTCGCGGCCGTCGCCCTGCGCCGTCGGCGTGCGGCCGAACTCGCCGGCGAAGAGGACGAGCGTGTCGTCGAGGAGGCCGCGGTCGGCGAGGTCGCCGAGGAGCGCGGCGATCGGGCCGTCGACGCCGCGGCAGCTCGCCGCCAGCGCGTTTGCGAGGTCGCGGTGGTGGTCCCAGCCGCCGGCGGTCACCTCCACGAAACGGACCCCCGCCTCGAGGAGACGACGGGCGAGGAGGCACTGCCGGCCGAAGTCGGCCACGCCGGTGCCCCCGGGGCCCATCCCCTCCGAGGCGCCGCCCCCCCCTCCGGCGCCGTCGACACGGTAGGCGGCGAGGGTGTCGACGCTCTCGCGCGACAGGTCGAGGACCTCCGGCATCTCCCGCTGCATCCGGAAGGCCAGCTCGTACGATTCGAGGAGCCCGTCGACGAGGCCGTCGCCGCCGAGGGAATCGGCCGTGGCCCGGCCGAAGCCGGCAATGGCGTCGAGCTGGACTCGCTGGGCATCGAGCCCGCGGCGCGGGTTCGCGAGGTTCGCCACCTCGCTGCCGCGCGAGGCGGCCCGGCCGTCGATCCGCAAGCCCTGGTGCACCGCCGGGAGGAACGACGCGCCGTAATTGGCGGCGCCGCCGACCGCACGCGGCGGCGAGATCGTCACGAAGCCGGGGAGGTTCTCGTTGACGCTCCCCAGGCCGTAATGGATCCAGGCCCCCAGGCTCGGACGGGGGAATTGATGGATCCCGCAGTGCATCTGGATGAAGGCCTGGGCATGGTTGGGGAGATCGGTGTGCATCCCGCGGAGGAGGCAGAGCCGGTCGGCATGGAGGGAGAGCTCGGGGAAGAGCTCGGAGATCTCGAGCCCGCTCTCCCCCCGGGGCGCGAAGGCGAACGGGGAGGCCATCAGCCGGCCGGCACGGCCGGGGCCGGCGGGGGCCGGCTTGCCGTCGTCGAGGGCGAGCCGAGGCTTGGGGTCGAAGGTGTCGACGTGGCTCGGTGCCCCTTCCATGCAGAGAAAGAGGACGCGCTTGGCACGCGGCGCGAAGTGCGGGCCGGTGGCGGCGCCGGCGGCGAGCGCGCGGCGGGCCGAGTCCTCGTGGGCGAGGATCGAGAAGGCCAGACCGCCGAGGGCGCTTCCACGCAGGAGCCCGCGGCGCGAGAAGGAGAGGGGGTCGCGGGGAGTCATGGGAAAAGTGGCTCAGGGGCGCAGGTGGAACTCGGGCGACGCGAGGAGCACCTGGCACAAGGCGCTCCAGGTGCCGCGTTCGGTCGCCTCGGCGCCGGCTCCGGCGCGCCAGGCGGCGAGGAACGCGGCGCCGCGTGCGCGATCGTCGTCGGTCGCGGGGCGGGCGAGGATGCGGAGGACCGCGGCCGCGGTCCGATCGGCGTCGGAGGGCGACTCGGCCTCGGCGAGCACGCGCTCGGCGGCCGCGTCGGCGGCGAGGAGCACGAAGGGGTCGTTGAGGAACAGGAGCCCCTGCGTGGGGACGGTCGTCTGCTGGCGGCGGACGGTGACGAGCGTCGGATCGGCGCCGTCGAAGGTGCCGAGAAAGGGATGGGGGAGATCGCGGATCGCCGGCAGGTAGACGGAGCGATGGACGTTCCCCGGATCGGCGAGCGCCCGGCCGATGCCGTCCCCTCCGCGGCGCGGCTGCGACACCGGACCCTCGCCCGCCGTGGCCACGGGGGAGCCCGCCGGACGAGCCGGGTCGAGCCGGCCGCTCACCGCGAGCACCGCGTCGCGGAGGGTGTCGGCGTCGAGCCGGCGCGGCGCGGCCCGCCAGCAGAGGACGTCGTCGGGATCGGCGTCGAGCGCGGCCGGTTCGGCGGTCGCGGCCAGCGCGTAGGCGTGCGAGGTGACCAGCTCGCGCAGCAGCCGCTTCACGCTCGAGCCCTCGGCGACGAAGCGGCAGGCGAGGGTGTCGAGGAGCTCGGGGTGGTCGGGGGGCCGGCCGCCGGTGCCGAAGTCGTCGGGGGTGGGGACGAGGCCGCGGCCGAAGAGCCAGGCCCATGCCCGGTCGACGATCACGCGGGCGGCGAGCGGGTTCTCCGGCGAGGCGATCCACTCCGCGAGCTCGCGCCGGCCGCTGGTCCCCTCGGGGATGGCAAGCGCGCCGCACTCGAGGGCCGCAAGCGCCCCCCGCGGCACCGTCCCGTCGCGCGGCGTGGCCGCCTCGCCCCGGTCGTACACCGGGCTGTCGCCGATCGTGGTCGTGCCGTCGTGGGTGAAGCCGCCGGGGCCCGCGCCCCGCGCGCGGCGCCGGGCCGGTTCGGGGCCCGGCCGCTTGTCGCGGACCCCCATCGCCAGGGTCTTCGGGCTGCCATCCTCCTCGAAGGCGTCGAGCCGGGCGCGGAGCAGCGAGAGGGTGCCGGCGGTGAAGAACTGCTGCAGCGGATCGCGAAGGCCGCGCATCGAGTCGCGCGTGGTGCGGATCCGTGCCTCGACGCGGGCCCGCTCCTCCGGCCCGAGCGGGGCCGTGCCGGCGGGGAGGTCGGCGCCTGCGGGAAGGGGAATGAGCGCGGTGGGGCGCTGGGCGTTGATGAAGGGGACGGTGCCGTAGCAGGTCTCGGTGCTGCGGAAGATCCCGGCGAGCGCCGCGTAGTCGGCCTGCGAGAACGGATCGACCTTGTGGTCGTGGCAGCGGGCGCAGGCGACGGTGAGGCCGAGGAAGGCCTGCGTGGTGACGTCGATCTGCTCGTCGGCGATGTCGAGCTCGTATTTCAGTCCGTCGCGCTCGTTGAGGGCCTTGGCGCCGAGGGCCAGGAAGCCGGTGGCGATCGTGCCCGCGGCCGCGCGGGCGGGGGTGTCGGCGGGGAGGAGATCGCCGGCGAGCTGGGCGCGGATGAAGGCGTCCCAGGGCATGTCGGCGGCGAAGGCGTCGATCACCCAGTCGCGGTAGCGCCAGGCCTGTGGGTAGGCGAAGTTCACCGTCTTGCCGGTGCTCTCGGCGTAGCGGGCCAGATCGAGCCAGTGGCGCCCCATCCGCTCGCCGTAGGCGGGGGAGGCGAGGAGCCGGTCGACGACGCGCTCGAAGGCTCCGGGCGAATCGTCGGCGAGGAACGCCGCCACCTCCCCGGGCGTCGGCGGCAGGCCGGTGAGATCGAGGCACACGCGGCGCAGGAGCGTCGCGCGGTCGGCGTCGGCGACCGGGGCCAGGCCGCGGGCCTCGATGGCCGCGAGCAGGAAGCGGTCGACGTCGCCGCGCGGCCATGCCGTGTCGCGCACCGCAGGGGGGGCGCTCGATCGCGGCGGGCGGAAAGCCCAGTGGCGGGCGTCGTCGGCGCGGAGGCCGCCGGCGAACAGGAGCGGGATCGCCAGGGCGAGGCGTGTCACGGCAGGCCGCCACGGGCGCGGCGCCGGTCCGCGCTGCGATCCCTCGGCATGGCGTGCCATCGCGCCCTCCTCCCCGGAGCCCGGACCCCGGCGGAGATCGTACCACTCCACGACGGCTCGAGCATCCCGGGGGCTCAGCCGACCAGGGGCCTCAGCGCGAGCCCCACGGCGACGGCCGTCACCGTCGCCACCAGCCCGGGGATCATGAAGGAGTGGTCGAGGACGAAGCGGCCGATCCGGGTGGTGCCGGAGCGGTCGAAGGTCACCGCGGCCACCAACGACCCGTAGACCGGGATGAAGAAGTAGCCGTTGACGGCGGGAAAGAGGGCCACGAGCGTCGCCGGCGCGATCCCCAGCGCCAGTCCCAGCGGGAACAGCGCCTTGGTCGTCGCCGCCTGGCTGTAGAGGAGCATCGAGGCCAGGAACAGCCCGATGCCGAAGGTCCATGGGGCGGACGACGTCCAGGCGCCGATCGCGGGCAGGATCGCCGCCTCGTGGTGGCGGACGACGCTGTCGCCGAGCCAGGCCAGCCCGAAGATCGCCACCAGCGCCACCAGGCCCGATCGCATCGTGGCGGTGCGCGTCACCGCGTCGGCCGGCGTGCCGGTGAGGAGGAGCATGATCGCGCCGGCGGCGAGCATCCCGATCTCGATCGCCACAGGCATCGGCACCGGCGCCGCGCCGGGCGGCGTGCGGAGGAGCGGAAAGGCCCCGGCTGCCACCACGGCGCCGACGGCCGCGAGGAACACCGCCACGGCGATGCCGGCGCCGGGAGGGGGGGCAGGGAGCTCGGCCGACGGCGCGGCGACGAGCCCGGCGGCGAGGCGCTCGCGGTAGACCGGGTCGTCGTCGAGCTCGCGGCCGAGGCGCGACGACACGAGCGCCGCGGCGAGCACGCCCGCCAACGACGCGGGGACGGCGACCAGGAGGATCCGGCCGAGGCCCCACGGGGAGGGCCCGTCGGCGAGCAGCGCCACCAGCGCCGCCATCGCCGCGGAGACGGGGCTCGCCGTGATCGCCTGCTGCGAGGCGATCGCCGCCACCGCCATCGGCCGCTCCGGGCGGATCCCCGCCTTGAGCGCCGTCGCCGCGATCACCGGGTAGAGCGGATAGACGACGTGGCCGGTGCCGGCGACGAAGGTGAAGAGCC
>CAWUOA010000228.1:0-5590 GCA_963923225.1 uncultured Planctomycetaceae bacterium | reverse complement strand
GAGGAGTCGATCGGCGAGCTCCATGGCCGCCATTTCCAGGCTCACGAACAGCACCGGCTGGCGGTTGGTGATCGCCACGTGCTCGGAGATGTTCATCGCCAGCGCCGTCTTTCCCATGCTGGGCCGGGCCGCGAGGATCACCAGTTCGGAGTTGTGGAGGCCGCCGCAGAGGGCGTCGAGTTCGGTGAATCCAGTCTCCACGCCGCCGAGGGTCTGTTCGTGCTTCATCCGCGCGTCCATGCGCTCGAGCACCTTGTGGAGCACCGAGTCGATGGGGGTGGCGTCGGCGGCGCTGCGCTCCTCGAGGATCCCGAAGATCTTCGACTCGGCCCGTCCGAGGAGGAGCTTCGGCTCGTCGGTCGAGTCGTAGGCGTCGCGGAGAATGTCGGTGCCGGCGTCGATGAGGGCGCGCAAAAGCGCCTTGTCGCGGACGATCTGCGCGTAGTGGGTGGCGTGGGCCGCGTGCGGCACCGAGTCGATGATCTCGGCGATCGCCGCCACGCCGCCGATCCGCTCGAGATCCCCCTTCGAGCGGAGACGGTCGAGGACGATCGTGGTGTCGATCCGCTTGCCGCCGTTGTGGAGCTCGAGGAGGTGGTGGAAGAGGATCTGGTGCCCCTCGTCGGCGAAGTCGTCCGGCTGGAGGATCAGGGCCACGTCGTCGCAGACGTCGGGCTTGAGGAACACGCTGCCGAGCACGCCGCGTTCGGCGTCCACGTCGACCGGCCGCTGCCGCGGGTCGGCGAGCTGGCCGCCGTGGTCGGCACCTTCGCGCGTCCGGCGCTGGCCGTCGCGCCGCCGTTGATGCCCCTGGCCGTTCCCGTCGTCGCCGCGCCGTGCCGTGGCCATAGCCGGTGCCTCCTCCGTGCCGGGGTCGACTTTTCCGAGCGCCCGTCGCAGGGGCGTTCATCCCGTCTGCGGCTGCCCGATCGGGGCGAACATGCCCCGGGAGCGATCCGCCATCATGACAGATCGGGCGACATGCTTCGACGGGCCGACTCCCGTCTCGGGACTGGAGCCCGAGGAGCAGCCCGTCACCAGGCGGGGCCGGTGACCGCTTCGATCAGGAGCGGGGCCCTCGACCCGACGGCCCTCACTTCGAGGCAGCGTCGCCGCTGGTCGGCACGACCCACACCTTGAGGTCGCCCTCGACCTCGGCGGCGAGACGAACCCGGACGGTGTAGAGACCGAGCTCCTTGAGCGGACCCTGGAGGACCACGTTCTCGGGAGCCACCACCAGATCCTGCTGCTTGAGGGCCCGGGCGATCTCCACCGACGTCACGGAGCCGTAGAGATGCCCCTCGTCGTTGGCGTTGGCCTCGATGGTGACCGTCGTGCGGACCACCTCGTCGAGGAGGCCACGCAGGCCCGCCAGACGCTCACGGGCGATCTCCTCGAGCTTCGCCTTGTGCTTCGCCACCATCCGCTTGTGGTGCTCGGTGGCGACGGTGGCCAGCCCCTGGGGCAGGAGATAATTGAAGGCGTAGCCACGCTTCACCTCGACCACCTCCCCCTGCTTCCCGAGGTGTTCGACGTTGTGGATCAGCAGCAGCTCGACGCCGCCGCGCTGTCCCTTGGGGAGCTGCCCGGAGTGGGAGTTGACCGCGGAGGGGAGTCGGGCCGGCTTGGTGGTGGAAGTCGCCATGGATTCGTCTCGGGATTCGGGGCTGTCCGCGGCCGGGCCGCGAAGGGACGGACTAGTGTGCCATGAAAAAGGTCAGAACGGAATGTCATCGTCGGAACCGCCGGGGTAGCCGCCGTCTCCGCCGCCGGAAGGACCGGAAGGACCCCTGGCGTGCTCGGGGAACGGGTCGCCCGAACCGGGGTCCTCGGGAGCCGGCCGACGGGCCTTCGGGGCACCGCCGTCGGCGGGGCCCCTGGCGGCGCCTCCCCCCTCGCGGCCCCCCAGCAACACGAAGCGCTCGCCGACGACGCGGAGCTTCGAGTTCTTCTTGCCGTCCTTCTCCCAGGTGTCGAGCTTGAGGCGGCCTTCGACGAGCAGCGGCGTCCCCTTGGTGACGTACTGGCCGGCGATCTCGGCGTCGCGGCTCCAGAAGGTGACGTCGACGAAGGTCGTCTCCTCGATCCAGTCGCCATTGGGGCCCTTGCGGCGGCTGTTGACCGCCAGGCCGATCTCGGTCACCGGAGTGCCGCTGGAGACGTAGCGCAGTTCGGGATCGCGGGTGACGTTCCCGAGCAGAATCACCTTGTTGAAGCTGGCCATCGCAGGCTCCTCTGTCGGAGGGAAGGGCGGAGGGAAACGAGTGGTGTACGAGTGTTCACCATCCTATGGCCCCGGTCGCTCGGATGCAACCGGGGCCTTCCAACCAGCTCCATCCCGGGCCGTCGGTCACTCCGCCGGCGTCGCCGCGGGAGCCGGGCCGGTGCGCTTCGCCGCCGCAGCCTCGTGGCCGGCCAGCGCGTGCTGCACGAGCGCGTCGGCGATCCGCGGGTCGACCTTGAGGATCAGCTTGCGGATGATGTCGTCGTTGATCTCGCACTGCCGCTCGAGCGGGGCCACGCCGCCGCCGGGCATCTTGAAATAGGTGAGCCAGTAGACGCCCTTCTTGTGGCCGTTGATCGGGTAGGCGAGCTTCCGCTCGTCCCACAGCCGGGCCGCGAGGACCGTGCCGCCGTGCTGGGCGATCAGGTCGGCCACCTGCTGCGTCACCCCCTGCGGGTCGCGGGAGTACTTCGTCGGATCGAGGATGAACATCCCTTCGTACACCACCATGTCGCTCGTCGCTCCTCTGCTGGGGCCCGGGATGGCCGGGCCGTTGTCGGTATGGGGTCTTTTCGGTCGATCGTGATTCGTGGTCGGGGGGGCCGCGGGCCTGCCGCGGACGTCGCCGGGAAGGCGAGGTTATCACACTCGCCGGGCCCCGTCGGAAGCCCTCACGGTTTTTGTCCTCCCGGCGGCGGGCCGTCCGCCTCCAGGGAGGTCAGTTGTATCGGTTCATGGCCGCCTCGATTCCCGCCCCGGTCCATTCCTCCACGGCGTCGGCGGCCCGTTCCAGGAGAACGTCGATGGCCGGCCTCTCGGCCTTGGAAAACCGGCCCAGGACGAAATCGGCCGACGTCCAGCCGGCAGGGAGGGGGCCGACCCCGATCCGCAGCCGGGGGATCGCCGTCGTGCCCAGGCGGGCGAGGATGTCGGCCAGCCCTTTTTGTCCGCCGCTCGATCCGGAGGGCCGGATCCGGATCGTGTCGGTGGGGAGTTGGAAGTCGTCGCAGAGCACGAGGATGTCCCGATCGTCGATTTTGTAGAAGTCGCGTGCCGCCAGGACGCTCGCGCCGCTGAGATTCATCCAGGTGAGCGGCCAGAGCAGGAGAACGGGGGTGCCGCGCACCGTGACCTGGGCGAACTCACCCTGGAAGCGGGCCCGACGAGCGGGCGATCCGGACCGGCGGGCGAGCACCTCGAGGAGATCGAAACCGACGTTGTGGCGGGTTCCCTCGTAGGCTCGTCCGGGGTTCCCGAGTCCGGCGATCAGTTTCATGGCATCCGCCGGTTCGCGGGTTCCGCCGGTGGAGCGGTGCCGTCCGGCCCACGTCCCGACCGGCGTCCATTCACCGCCCGTTCGATCGGCGGGTGGCACCGGCCAGGGCCGGTGGGGTGGGCGAGCGCACCGTCTGCCGGCACCACGCCACGCCCTTGCCGGACGAAAGCCTCCCCGATGCCACGACCGAGGGGCCGTTCGAAGGCCCGATCAACGGATGGCGATCCGCGGGAGGGCGGGACAAGTGCCCGGTCAACCCTCCGCGCCGGAGTCCCCCTCCTCGGCCGCCTTGCGTCCGATGATCTCGGGCTCCGCGGCACCGCCGGCGGCCGTCTCTTCCGTCTTGTGGGCCGTGACCGTGCAGGAGACGGCCGTCTCGTCGCCGTCGGTCAAGGCCTTGGCGCCCTTGGGGAGTTCGATGTCGTGGACCTTGATGTGGCCGCCGACCTCGAGGTGCCCGATCTGGACGTGGATCTTCTCGGGGATCGTGTCGGGCGTGCACTCGATCTCGATCTCGTGCAGCACCATGTTGACGGTGCCGCCGGCGCGGTGGCCGGGGGCCTCGCCGCGGAGGTCGAGGGGGACGCGGACCTTGATCCGCTCGGTCTTGTCGACGCGCACGAAATCGACGTGCAGCGGTTCGATGCCGAAGGTGTCCCACTGCAGGTCGCGGACCAGGGCGCTGGTCTTCACCGCCCCCTGGAGATCGACGATCCGGCTCCCGTGGCGGACGACCGCCTCGAGCGCCTCGCGGCGGGCGGCCAGGTCGACGCACTTCTCGCCATGGCCGTAGAGGACGGCGGGGACCAGCCCCTGACGACGGAGGCGGCGGGATTCGCGGGACCCGGTGGCGGTGCGCGCGACGACTTCGAGGGAATCGCTCATGTCTGCTCCTTTCGGCAAGCCCCTTATTGTGCCACCTCGGCACGGTTCCGCAAGACGAGCCCGTGGCGGGGCTGAAAAACCCGGGCCGGCGACCCGGAGGGGGCCCGGGGGCGGGATCGCCCATCTCGCCCCCGCCCCGCCGTCGCCGCCGATTCGCGGTCCGCTCCCCCGGCGCACGGGGACGTCCCGCCGGCGGGGCGGCGCGGCGCCGATCAACCCTGGAACATCATGCTCACCGACTCGTTGCGATGGATCCGCTTGATCGCCTGGCCGAGGAGGCTGGCGACCGAGAGCACCGTGATCGAGGGGAGCTGCTTGCCCGACGAAAGGGGGATCGTGTCGGTGACGATGATCCCGGCGAAGGGGGCGGCGCGGAGCCGTTCGATGGCGGGGCCGACGAGGAGGCCGTGCGTGGCCGCCGCGTAGATCGCCCGTGCGCCGTGCTTCTGCACCACCTCGGCCGCGGAGCAGATCGACCCGGCGGTGCTGATCATGTCGTCGAACATCAGCGCGGCTTTCCCCTCGACGGAGGCGCCGATGATGTTCGTGCTCTTGGTGGTGTCGGCGCTGAGACGCCGTTTGTCGACGATCGCCAGCGGGGCGCCGAGCCGGGAGGCGTGTCCGCTGGCCCGTTTGATGCTCCCCTCGTCGGTGCTGACGACGACGATGTCCTCCCTGGGCAGCCCCATGGAGAGGACGTGATTGGAGAGCACGGGCGCCGCGTAGAGATGGTCGACGGGGACGTCGAAGAAGCCCTGGATCTGGGGCGCGTGGAGATCCATCGCCAGGACGCGGTCGGCTCCGGCTCGGGTGATGAGGTTCGCCACCAGTTTGGCGGTGATCGGCACGCGTCCGGAGTCCTTGCGGTCCTGGCGGGCGTAGCCGAAGTAGGGGATCACGGCGGTGATCCGATACGAACTGGCCCGTTTGAAGCTGTCGATCATCACGAGCAGCTCCATCAGATGGTCGTTCACCGGCGGGCAGGTGGGCTGGACGATGAACACGTCCCTGCCGCGCACGTCCTCGTCGATCTTGCAGGAGATCTCGCCGTCGGGGAATCGCCCCATCGAGATCTTCCCCATCGGCAGGTTGAGGTAGCGGCAGATGTCCTGCGTGAGCGGGACGTTGGCAGGACCGCTGAAGATCTTGAGGTCGTTCATCGTGGATCGTTCCGCTGCCGGGGGAGGGACTGTCTCTTATACACA
>CAWUOA010000227.1:0-5600 GCA_963923225.1 uncultured Planctomycetaceae bacterium | reverse complement strand
TGCCGCAGGTCTCCGACAGCGAGTCGTCGCAGGCGGCGAAGGGGCAAGGGGGCGCGGCGAAGGGGGGCGGAGCCTCGGCGCCGGGGAGCCTCGGCCTCCCCGCCACCACCGTCGGGAATCTGGCGGGGGGCGGTGTGAAGGGAGGGGGCCAGCAGCCGCTGCTCGGCGCCGCGGTCGACGCGCAGCGCCAGCTCGTCGAGGACTTCGCCGCCATCGCCCGCGAGCTGGCCGACGTCATGGCCCGGCTCGAGGGGACGACCTTCGTGAAGAGGCTCAAGTCGGCATCGCGGAGCGAGGCGAAAGTGGGGGCCGGTCTGTCGACGGCCGTCGCCGGCGCCTTCGGCCGGCCGCTGAAGGGGGAAGGGGACGCCGACGTCGCGCGACGGCTCCGCGACGCGGGCAAGGGCAACGAATCGGTGGGGGAGAAGATCTCCACGCTCATGGACGATCTCGACGCCTACGCCGAGCGGCGTCCGCGTGCGGAGATTCGTTCGGTGCTCGAGGAGATGAAGGAGCTCGACGTCCTCGGCAACCTCCGCGAGCTCGGCGCGGAGATCGCCACCGAGACCGGCCTCTCGATCGCCCGGGCCGAGTTCTGGGCCGACGCCTTCGACCGTTGGGCCGACGAGCTCGTCCCGCCCCCTGGCGAGGGCGGCGGCGGCTCCGGGTCGCCGCCCGAGAATCTTCCCCCGGACGTGATCCTCGAGGCGATGCGGATCCTGGAGGCCGAAGCGGATCTGCGGGAGGAGACGCGCGTCGCCGAGCAGCGCCGTGGTCCCCTCGGCGAGCCCGACTGGGCGAAGCGTGCCGACGCCCTCGCCGACGTGCAGCGCGCCCTGGCCGGGCGTGTCACCGCGCTGGCCGACCGTCTCGCCGACACGCCGGAGCCGGTCGCCCGCTTCGCCGACGAGATCGAGCGGATGCGTCGCGAGATCGTTCCGCGGGCGAACGGCGGACAGCGATTCCGTCGCGAGATCGGGCTTTTCCGCCGGGTGTCCGCGGTGATGGAGGAGGCCCGCACGATCCTCGCGGGCCCCGACACCGGCCGCCGCGCCGTCGCCGCGGAGACCGAGGCGATCGAGCTCCTCCTCCAGTCGCAGTTCGGCGGCGGCGGCGGTGGCGGAGGAGGCGGATCGAACCCGGGAGGCGGCGGCAGCGGGTCGACGCGCGACCGGGCCCTCGCCCGCCTCGGCCAGGGAATCAACCTCAAGGCCCGGCTCGCGGCCCCGGAGGAGGAGCAGGCGGTCGGCCGCAGCGGCCGGGTGCTTCCCGAGGAGTTCCGCGACGGCCTCGACGCCTATTTCAACGCCATCGATCGCCCCGCCGAATCGGGGAGGAAAGCGCCATGAGAGTCGTTCACGCGGTCGCTCGTCGCGGGGGCGGTCGGGGGCCGATCGGCCCCTGCAGGCCCGACGTCGTCCGGAACGCCGCCCTGCCCGCCACGCTCGTCCTTCTCCTCTTTCAGTCGCTTCCGCGCGAGGCGTGGGCGCAGGGAGGATTGGCGCTCGAGCCGGAATCGACTCGGGCCGACGTCGTCGAGACGGAGGCGGCGGAGGACGGCGAGGCCATCGAGCCCCGGCCCGGGATTCCGCCCGGCCTGCGGCAGGTCGTGATCACTCAGGCGAGCCAGTACGAACAGGCGCTCGGCGGCAGTTTGGGGGCGCATCTGGCGCTGCTCCGCACGCTCCACGGGGAGCTGACCCCGGAGCAGCGGCGTGCCATCGCCCGCGACGGCGGCCGGGCCGTCAAGGTGGCGGCGATGCGCGCGAGCGAACACTTGCACGCCACGGAGGAGGACCTCCGCGTGGCCGGCCAGACGCTCGGGGAGTCGCTCGTGGAGGCGGTGGGCTCCGTCGCCCGGAATCTCTTCGGCATCGAGAAGCGCAGGGAAGAGCCGCGGCCGGTCGATCCGCAGGAGTTCCTGGCCGAGGCCATGGGCCGGGTGGTGGAGACGAGAATCGGCGCGGAGGCCGCGCGGGAGTTCGCCGCCGAATGGGCGGCGCGGCAACAGCGTCGTCGCGACGGGGTCGTCCGCGAGGTGGTCGCCAAACTCGACGAGGATCTCGTCTTCACCGACGACCAGTGCGAGGCCATCGAGCAGGCGCTGCGCGACGTGTGGACCGAGAGCCTGGCGCTCGTCCCCATGTACGACCTCAATCACGAGGGGCGAAAGATCTACCCGGGACTTCCGCGGCGCGTGGTGCGGGGCCTGCTCACCGACGCCCAGCGGGAGCGATTCGGCGGCGACGAGGAGAGCGACGTCGAGCGGGCCAATCGCGACAATTGGCAGCGCATGTCGCTTTTCTTGGGATCGCAGGAAGCCCAGGCCGAGCGCGATCCATGGTGGTACGAATGAGCTGCCGGGCCCGGTGCACGACCCGTCACGGGGGAACCGCTTGGCGCGGTCGGGAGATCGTCCGCCGCCGTCGTTCCTTCTCCCTGCCCGTCGCGGCCCTGCTGTTTTGTGTCGTGACGCTCGTCGGCACCGCCCCGGCCGAGGACGACCTCGTCGGAGAGGCGACGGACCAACCGGCATCGAGACGTGTCCGTTTTGCCTTCGACGACCAGGTCAACGCCATGCTCGGCGGCGGGGACCGCCCGGTCGAGGCCGCCCGGCGCAATGCGCTCGACGCTCGCCTCCTCGAGGTGGACTACCTCGACAGGATCTGCCGGCTCGACGAGGCGCAGGCACGCACCTGCCGCGTCGCGGCGCGGATCGAAGCCTCCCGGACCACCGAGGCGTTGGAACGGATCATCGCCCGCTACGGTGGGCGCACCATCGATTTCGACAATCCCGAGGATCAGCAGCTCTGGCACCGGTTCCACCAGGAGTTCACGAAGATACGGTCGTCGATGGGGCGTTCGATGACGCGGAACGGCCTGCTCTCGCGCGTGCTCGAGAACACGCTCGACGACCGCCAGCGGTCGGCCTGGGAGGAGGAATCGGAGCGGCGCAGACGCCGGCAATGGCGCGTCGGCGTCGGCAAGCAGATGCGGTACCTGCAGCAGATGCTCGGCCTCACCTCGGCCCAACACGAGGCGCTCGAGGCGTTGATGCTGGAGAAGGTCCCGGCGTTCGACCTGGAAGTGATGAAGCGGGAGTTCGGAGGCGGCCACGAGGGGCTCGGCCGGATGGCCATGGTACGCCTGGACCGGCAGCGCGTCGCGGCGATCCTCGACGCGCGGCAGATGGAGTTGTTCGGCCCGATGGCGGATCAGTTCGTGCCATGGGAAGCGACGCTCCGCGGGATGGGGGCGTTGGGCAAATGACCGGACTGGACGACTGGTCCGGGCAGGACGCGGCGGTGGGAGAAACCAATCCGTTGATCCATGAATGAGCCAGGTGAGTCGATGCCAAGCCTCGTTCGGGCATTTGAGCGGAGGAGTCGTGCCGTCGCGGCGTGGCTCGGCCCGTTGCTGGCCCTCGTCACGCTGCCGGTGGCGGCGCAGTCACCGGCGATCCGCAGCGGCGATCCGGTGCCCCGCGACGTCCGGGAGATCTACGACGCCGGCTGTCGGTGGCTCGCCAAGACGCAGGATGCCTCGGGTGCCTGGAAGAGCCAGAACGAGGGGGCCGGGGTCACGGGGATGGCGATGATGGTTCTCCTGGCCTCGGGCGAGGATCCGAATCACGGGGCCTACCGTTCGAACATCCGGCGGGCGCTGCGGAGCATGATCCGGTCCCAGGACGCCGACACCGGCTTCTACGGGGGCAACGGCCACACGAGCATGTACCAGCACGGCTTCGCGATGCTCGCCATGGCGGAGGCCTACGGCGCCGTCGACGACCGCGGGTTGTGGTCCGAGGAGGGAGCGGGAGGCAAGGGGCGCTCGACGGGCGAGTCGCTCGAACTGGCGGTGAAACTCGCCGTGCAGTCCGCCCGGAAGAACCCGCTCGGCGCCTGGCGATACTCCCCCGACGCCACCGACCAGGACACCTCGGTGAGCGGCGCGATCCTCATGGGCCTGCTGGGCGCCCGCAACGCCGGGATCGAGGTGCCCGACGAGACGATCGACAAGGCGCTCGACTACTTCGCCTCCATGACCGGCCCGGAGGGGACGGTGGGCTACTCCGGCGGGCCCGGCGGCGGGAGCGAGGCGACGACGGCGATCGGCACGCTGGTGATGGCGATCGCCCGGCGCAAGGACCTTCCCAAGTACCAACTCGCCGCGGCCGCCTCGCGCGGCTTCGCCGCTCGGGATTCGGGCGGCGGCGGCCACCTCACCTATTCCCGTTATTACCAGGCCCAGGCGCTGTTCCAGTCCGACTTCGAGGTCTGGAAGGAATGGAACGAACGCCTCGTCCGCAAGATCAAGGCGGAGCGCCGCCCGGACGGCGGGCTCACCGCCTCCACCGGAGAAGAGGACGTCGCCGACGTCTGTCTTTCGCTCCTGTCGCTCGCCGTCAATTTCAGGTTCCTGCCCATCTATGAACGCTGAGCCTCATCCCCGCGCCAGGCGCCCGGCGCATCGCGGCCCCGGCGCGGTCGCGTGCTTCCTGGGGCTGGCCCTCGGCCTGCTCGTTCCGCGGGCGGGGCTCCGTGCCGACGAGCCGGCGCCCGGCACGATCGTTCTGGCCGGGGGCTCGCTCGTCGGGCGTCTCCTCGACTCCCCTTCCCGTGCCCCGGCCGAGCCCCCCACGCTGCGCTGGCAGGCGGAGGCGTTCGCATCGCCGTTCGAGTTTCCCCTCCGGGCGGTGGGCCGGATCGTCTTTTCGACCTCCGCCGTCTCCGTGGCCGACGACGCGGCGGGAGCGTGGCGCGTCGATCTCGTCGGGGGGGACTCGGTGGTGGGCGAACTGGTGGCGATCGACGAAGGCCGGGTGCACGTGGCCATCGGCGTCCCGGCGACGTCCTCGAGGATCGCCGTGGATCGGGCGCGCGTGAAACGCATCGTGCGGCAGGGCTCGGAGACGTCGCTCCACTGGGATGGATCGCTCGACGGCTGGACCCTCTCCTCACCGGAGGACTGGGAAAGCGAGACACTGGGTATCGCGAACCGGCGACCGTGGGCGACGCTTGCCCGCACGATCGGCGTCAAACGCCGTGTCCGCATCGATCTCCGTCTCGCGTGGAGCGAGGCGCCGGTGCTGCGAATCGGTCTCGACGGACCGGTGCCGGCGCCGGGCGAGGAGCCCACCCGGGCCGCTCGGTGGGGCTTTACAGTTGGGGCTCCTGAGCCGGAAGAGCCCCGTCCGATGCCCTACCGGATCGAAATCGCCAACGGTGAAGTGGTGGCGATCCGCGACGAGTGCGACGCCGCTGGCAAGGGGGAGGCGGACCTCCGCGTGTGTGGAGCCGCGCCCGCGAAGGGGATCGGGCTGACGCTGTTGGTGGACCAGGACACCGGCCGGATGGTGGTCGTCGAGCCGGGGGGCCGCGGCACGCTCGCGGACCTCGCCCTGCCTTCCGCCCCCGCCAGTCCCGAGCAGTGGCTGCGGATCGAGGTGGTCAGCGGGAGGGTGGAAATGCAGGCGCTGCGCGTGTCGCCCTGGCGCGGTGACACGACCGTCGGCGACGACGACCGCGATGGCTTCGTGAGGCTCGGGGACGACTCGACCCTCGCGGGGGGCGTCGTGGGGCTCGCCGCTGTCTCTTATA
>CAWUOA010000226.1:0-5612 GCA_963923225.1 uncultured Planctomycetaceae bacterium | reverse complement strand
CGGACAACGTCGTCGTCTTCGGCCACAAGAAGCCGGAGACCCGCCGTCTCGAGTCGGTCGACGTCGCGATCCACGGCCAGAGCTTCGCCAGGCAGTCGGTCACCGAGAACCTCGCTCGGTCGTATCCCGACGCGGTTCCCAACGTGTTCAACATCGGAATCCTCCACACCAGCCTCGACGGCCGCGAGGGGCACGAGCCGTACGCGCCCTGCACCGTGGAGGACCTGGCGGCGAAGCAGTACGACTACTGGGCCCTGGGGCACGTCCACACCCGCGAGATCGTCTCCGAGCGGCCGTGGATCGTCTTCCCCGGCAATCCGCAGGGGCGCAGCATCCGGGAGACCGGCCCGCGCGGCGCGATGCTCGTGACGGTGGACGACTCCGGCTCCGGTGCCGCGTCGGTGCGGGCCGAGTTCCGGCCGCTCGACGCGGCGCGGTGGCTCCGCGTCGAGATCGACGCGTCGTCGGCGGCGTCGGCCGAGGGACTGCTCGACCTCGTCCGCGACCGGCTCGCGCGGATTCGGCAGGAGCACGACTGCCGCACGCTGGTGGTGCGCCTGGCCGTCACGGGCCGCTCCCCCTGGAGCGACGCCTGGATCGGCGACGACAAACGCTGGGACTTCGAACTGCGGGCGATCGCGGCCCAGAGCGACGACGACCTGGTGATCGACAAGATCCGCTTCCTCACCGAGTCCCCCGCCGGCGCGGCGGCCCCCGACGACGACGACCCGATGGCGGCCATCGAGGAGGCCGTCGGCGAGTACCGTCGCGATCCGGCGCTCCTGCAGGCGCTCGTCGCCGGCCTCGCCGCCGACCTGGGCAACAAGCTCCCTCCGGAGTTGCTCCGGGGGGAGGAGCCGCTGGCGATCGACGAGTCGTTCCTCGCGGCGATCCTCGACGAGGTCGGCCCGTCGCTCCGCGTCCGGCTCACGTCCCCCGATTCCACCGAGTGAGAGCCGTATGCGCATCGACGCCATCGAGCTGACGGCGTTCGGCCCCTTCGCCGGCCGCCGCCTCGATTTCGGCCAGGGGACCGAGGGGGTGCACGTCGTCTTCGGTGCCAACGAAGCGGGCAAGAGCTCGGCCCTGCGCGCCATCCGCGACGCGCTGTTCGGGATCCCGGCGCGGTCGAACGACAACTTCCTCCATCCCTACGACGCCCTGCGGATCGGCTTCTCGCTCCGCTCGGCCGACGGGCGCCGGTTCTCGGCGATCCGCCTCAAGCGGCTCAAGAATCCCCTCCTCGATCCGCGGACGGAGGCCCCGCTCGAGGAGTCGACGTTGGCGGCGCTGCTCGGCGGCGTCGACCGTCAGGCGTTCGAGCGGATGTTCGGCCTCGACACCGACGCCCTCCGCGCCGGCGGCCGCGAGATCGCCAGGATGCAGGGGGACGTCGGCGGGGCCCTGTTCGCCGCCGCCGGGGGGCTCGTGCGGCTGCGGCGGATCCGCGAGGCTCTCGACGAGGAGGCCGCTGCGATCTTCAAGCCGCGCGGGCAGAACCAGTCCCTCAACGCCGCGATCGGCCGCTTCAACACCCTCAAGGCCCGCCTCAAGGACGAGCGCCGCTCCTCGCGGGACCACAAGGAGAAGACCGACGAGCTCGACCGGGCCCGGCAGGAGGCGCGGGAGGCGGGAGAGCGGCTGCGGAACATGCGGTCGGAGCGGAGCCTCGTCGAACGGATCGCGAAGAGCCGGCGTCTGATCGCGGCCCTCGACACGGCCACCACGGCGATCGGGGACCTCGCCGGCGTCCGCCTCCTCCGCGAGGGGTTCGCGGAGGACCTGCGCAAGGCGACCGCGGCGTGCCTCAGCGCCGAGGCCGGCTTGGCCGGGGCCGGGAGGGCGCTCGAGCGAATCGAGCGGGAGCTCGGGCAGCTGCCCCGTCCGACGATTCCGGCGGAGCACTGGCCCGCCGCACGGCACCTCCCCGACCTGCTCGGCGCCTTCCGCAAGGCCCGCGCCGATCTCCCCGGCATCCAGCGCAAGGCGCAGGCCGACCGGACCGCCCTCGAGACCCGGCTCGAGCGCCTCGGGGCGGGCGTGTCGCTCGACGACTATCCGACGCTGTTCATCAGTCCGGTGGACCGCCAGCGAATCACGTCGATCGGCAGCCGGATGACGACCGCACGGGCCGCGGAGTCGACCACGGCGGAGGAACTGAAGCGGGCCGAGCGCCAGCGGGGCGACGCCGAGGCGGCGCTTCGGGCGATCCCCCAGCCCGTCGACACCCGGGCCCTCGAGGCCGCGATGACCGCCGCCGGCCGCAAGGGGGACGTCGAGGAGGAGCTCGACGCGCTCACCCGGCGCCGCGCGGCGGAAGCGGAGGAGATCGGTCTCCTTCTCGAGCGCGCCGGACGGTGGGCCGGCACGCTCGAGCGGCTCCGCGCGGCGGCCCTGCCCACCGCCACGACGGTCGACGCCCACGACACCGTGCTCGCCGAGCGTGGCTCCGCGCTGCGTCTGGCCCGCGAAGCGCGCGACAGGGCCGCGGCCGATCATGCCCGACTCTCGGCCGAGCGGGAGGGCCTGCTCGCGGTGGAGGGGGATCTGCCGACGGAAGGGGACGTCGCCGTGGCCCGGGAGGCGCGCGACGGCCTCTGGCAGGCGATCAGGGAGTGCTGGCTCGGGGGAGGAAGCGACGTCGTGGCAGCCGAGGCGCACGGAGCGGATCGCGGCGATCTGCGGGGCGCGGGGGAGGCGTACGACGGGCTCGTGGGCGCCGCCGACGCGGTCGTGGACCGGGTGCGCCGCGAGCACACGCGCGTCGGCGCGCGGGCGAGGCTCGAGAGCGACCTCCGGGCCAAGGCCCGGGAGCTCGCGACGGCGGAGGGGGCGATCGCCGCGGCCGCCGAGGCGCTCGAGCAGGCGACGCGCGAGTGGCGGGAGGCGTGGCGGCCGGTCGGCGTGGAGGCCGGCACGACGCGGGAGATGCGGGAATGGCTCGGGGAGATCGCCACGATCCGCACGCGCGCCGACCGCCTCGACCAGTCGGAGGACGAAATCCGACGGCTCGGGGAGTTCGTCGCGGCGTCGTCGGAAGCGGTCGGGGCGGCGCTCGTGGCGATCGGGGGCATGGAGCCCGACGGGATCGCCACGCTCGCCGGCCGGCTCGCGCGCGGCCGGGAGCTGGTGCGCGACCAGGTGGCGTCGCGGGAAGAGCGCGCCGGCCTGGAGACCGCCCGGCAGAAGGCGAAGGAGCGCGTCGACGAGCTCACCGAGCAGCTCGAGTCGAAGCGCGACCAGCGAGCGGCGGTGGAGGGGGAATGGGCGCGGGCCCTCGCCGATCGCGGCATGCCGGCGGGCCTCGACACCACCGCGGCCGACGCCTGGATGACCGAATGCATGGACATCCACGGCCAGGCGCACCAGCTGCTCGGCGCCGACGGGGCGGTGGCCCGCATCCGGCACATCGAGAAGGACTTCGACTCGTTCGTCGCCCACGTGGCCGATCTCCTCCGCCGGGTCGGGGAGACCGCGGCCGTGCCCGATCTCGAGTCGGTCGAGGACCTGGCGGCGGGCCTCCTCGATCGCATCGATCGATCGAAGAACGACGCCTCGGCCATCGCCGATGCCGAAAAGCGGCTCACGGCCGCCGCGGGGGATCGGGATGCCCGGAGGACCGAGCGCGACGCCTCCCGGGCCGCCATGGCGGCGCTCGAGGTCGAGGCGGGCGCCGGCGAGGGAGCCGACCTGGCGCTGGCCTGCGAGCGCTCGAACGTCCTGCGGACGCTCGAGCGGGAGGCCGCCAAGCTCGAGGCCGATCTCGCGGAGCTGGCCGGGGGGATGACGACGGAGGAGTGGACACGCGAGGTGCGGTCCCGCGACGGGGAGGATCTGGCCCTCCGGCTCGCCGAGGCGACGACGGCCATCGACTCACTCGACGAGGAGAAGGAGGCCAAGAACCAGGCCGTCGGCCGGCTGACCAACGAGCTGGCCGCCGTCGGCGCCGGCACCGACGCGGTCGACGGCAGTGCCGAGATGCAGGCGAGGCTCGGCGAGATCGAGACGCACACGCGCGGCTACGCCCGGCTGTGGATCGCGTCACGGGTGCTCCGCCGGGCGGTGGACGCCTACCGCGAGCGGAACCAGGGGGACGTCCTCCGCGTGGCCAGCGACCACTTCGCCAAGCTCACGCAGGGCGCCTTCGAGGGATTGACGATCGACTACGCCGACGAGACGCCGGTGATCGCCGGCCGGCGGGCCGGGCAGGCGGCCCCGGTGCGCGTCGAGGCGATGAGCGAGGGGACGACCGACCAGCTCTTCCTGGCGCTGCGGCTGGCCTACATCGATCTCCGCGCCCGGCACCACGAGCCGATGCCCCTGATCCTCGACGACGTGCTCGGCACCTACGACGACGCGCGTGCGGCGGCGACGCTCCAGGCCTTCGCCGACGTCTCGCGGACGACGCAGGTCATCCTCTTCACGCACCACAGGCACCTCCTCCCGATCGCCGAGGCGAGCGTGCCGCGGGAGTCGCTGTTCATCCAGGATCTGTCGGGCTGACGCCGCCGGCGACCCGCTCGGGCCGTTTCCAAACGCTCCGCCTGCCGTGGTATCACTCTCCGCATGGCCGCTCTCTCCTCCTCCACGGCCGGCGGCAAGCCGGGCCTTCTCGACAAGGCCCGCTCCGTCGCCCCTCCCGGCTTCAACCGCTGGCTCGTGCCGCCGGCGGCACTCTGCCTTCACCTCTGCATCGGGATGGCCTACGGCTTCTCGGTGTTCTGGCTGCCGCTGACCAAGGCGGTGGGGATCACGGCGCCGGTCGTCTGCCCGGCCGGTATGCCGATCCTCGAGCGGCTCACGAGCACCACCTGCGACTGGGACAAGCCGCTCCTCGGCTGGATCTACACCCTCTTCTTCGTGTTTCTGGGCTCGAGCGCCGCAGCCTTCGGGCCCTGGCTCGAGCGCGTCGGCCCGCGCCGGGCCGGGGTCGTGGCGAGCCTCTGCTGGTGCGGCGGCCTGGCGATCGCGGCGGCCGGCGTGGCGCTGCACCGGCTGTGGATCGTGTGGCTCGGCGCCGGGGTGATCGGGGGCATCGGCCTGGGGATCGGCTACATCTCGCCGGTGTCGACGCTCATCCGCTGGTTCCCCGACCGGCGCGGCCTGGCCAGCGGGCTGGCGATCATGGGCTTCGGCGGCGGGGCGATGATCGGTGCGCCGCTGGCCGATCGGCTGATGAAGCACTTCGCCGGTCCGCGTTCGGTCGGCGTGTGGGAGACGCTCCTCTGCCTCGCGGGCATCTATCTGGTCTTCATGCTCCTGGGGGCCTTCGCCTACCGGGTGCCCCCCGAGGGCTGGGCGCCTCATGGACGCGGCGGGGCAGGGGGGAAGCCCGCGGCGCCGCCCGGCCCTTCCGGCGGCCGGTCGCTCTCCGTCGCCGAGGCGATGGGCACGCGGCAGTTCTGGCTCTTGTGGCTCGTCCTCTGTCTCAACGTCTCGGCGGGGATCGGCGTGATCGGCATGGCCTCGCCGATGCTCCAGGAGATCTTCGGCGGCCGCCTCGTCGGCCGTGACGTCCCCTTCGAGCGGCTCGACGCAGCCGACGCCGCGCGGGTGGCCGCGGTGGCCGCCGGGTTCACGGGGCTCCTGAGCCTCTTCAACATCCTCGGCCG
>CAWUOA010000225.1:0-5654 GCA_963923225.1 uncultured Planctomycetaceae bacterium | reverse complement strand
CGGCCTTCACGAGCGGATCCTTCCCCGGAGCGCCGGCGGAGTTGTTCCACAGGCCGCCCGAGCCCTTGGCGAGACCCAGATTGTTCGGATCGGGCTGGTTCGAATCCCAGATCTGCACCTGCGGGACGCCACGGAGGTAAATCCCCGAGTCGGCCTTGGGGACGGTGCGGTAATCGACGAGGAGCTCGAAGTCGCCGTAGTCCTTCTCGGTGGTGGCGTAGGCGCCGAAGCCGTCGTTCACGAGCTCGCCGTTCTCGACGTACCAGTGCGGCTTGCCGGTCTCGGCGCTCACCTCGAGCATCGAGTTCTTCTGATCGGCGGCGGTCCAGCGGCGGATCTGCTCCTTTCGCTCGGCTTCCGGCATCGCCAGGAGCTTGCGGTGGTCGAACGTCTCGCCGCCGCGCCAGCCGGCGAGATCCTTGCCGTTGAACAGCGCCGTGAAGCCCGGTGGCGGCTCGTCGGCGACGGCGCGGGCCGAGGGGGCGAGAACGCCCGTGGCGAAGAGCGTCGCCAGCGCGAGTGCACAGGCGGCGGGGACGAACGAACGAGAACAGGCCATCGACGATTCCTCCTGGCGCGACTCTGGCGCGAACGTGCGCCCTCGGCGGCGGACCATCGCCGCAGCGACTCGGAAAACCCCCGGGCCCGTCGCGTCGCGGCCCATGCGGCAGGATTGTGACACGGCGCGGCCCGGTGCGGAAGCGTCGTGGCACCGATCGGTGTTTCGCACCCCGGGGAAACCATGGGATACTCGGGGCGTCGGCGGATCGCGCCGATGCGGCCGCGGTCACGTCGACGCCCGCCACCGGCTCCGGAACGCCACCCATGCCCGCCTCGGCCCGGGACGCTCTCCTGACGATGCTCCTGCCCGCCTGGCTCGCGGCCGCGCTGCTCCCGCCGACGCTCGCTCAGGCGCAAGACACGCCCCTCTTCGAGCGCGACATCCGCCCGATCCTCCGCGCCCACTGCCTCGACTGCCACGGCGCCGAGGAAGAGCTCGCCGGGGGCCTCGACCTGCGCCAGGTGCGCTCGATGGCCCGCGGCGGCGACTCCGGGCCCGCCCTCCTGGCCGGCGACGCCACGGGGAGCCTCGTGCTGGCCCGCATCCGCTCGGGGGAGATGCCGCCGACGGGGCCGGGGCTGAAGCCGGCCGAGGTCGATCTCCTCGAACGCTTCGTGGCGGGCGGGGCGCCGACGGCCAGACCCGAGCCCGAATCGATCCCGCCCGGCCTCGGCATCACGCCGGAGGAGCGCGCGTGGTGGGCCTTCCAACCGCTCGTGCGGCCCGCGGTGCCGGCCGTGACCCGAGGGGATCTCGTCGCCACGCCGATCGACGCCTTCCTGCTCACCCGTCTCGAACGCGATGGCCTCTCCTTCGGCCCCCCGGCCGACCGGGCGACCCTCGTCCGCCGGCTCTCGTTCGACCTGCTCGGCCTGCCACCGACGCCGGAGGAGGTGGAGGCGTTCGTCTCCGATCCCCATCCGCAGGCATGGGAGAAGCTCGTCGACAGACTCCTCGATTCGCCGCGCTACGGCGAGCGTTGGGCGCGGCACTGGCTCGACGTCGCCGGCTACGCCGATTCCTGCGGCGCCAATGCCGACGACCAGCCCCGCGCCTGGGCCTGGAAGTACCGCGACTGGGTCGTGCGGAGCCTGCAGGCCGACATGCCCTTCGACCGCTTCGTCGTCGAGCAGCTCGCCGGTGACGAGCTCGTCCCGCCGCCGCACGCGAACCTCCCCCCGGAGGCGATCGACCGGCTCACCGCCACCGGCTTCCTGCGGATGGCGGCCGACGGCACGACCGGCGGAGGGGACGACGAGAGCCGCAATCGAGTCGTGGCCGACACGCTGTCGATCGTCTCCACGTCGCTGCTCGGCCTCTCCGTCGGCTGCGCCCAGTGCCACGACCATCGCTACGATCCCGTCCCGCAGACCGACTACTACGCCCTCCGCGCGGTCTTCGAGCCGGCCCTCGACCCGGCGGCGTGGAAGCCCCCCGAAGCGCGGCTGGTGTCCCTGTTCACCGACGCCGACCGGGCCCGCTCGGCCGAGATCGAGGCCGAGGCGGTCGCCGCCTCGAAGGAGCACGACGAGAAACAGGCGGTGGCACTGGCCGCGGCACTCGAGAAGGAACTCGAAAAGCATCCCGCCGAGCTGCGTGAAAGCCTGCGGACGGCGGTTCGCACGCCGGAGAAGGACCGCACCGAGGCGCAGCGGAAGCTGCTCGCCGAGCGGCCGAGCGTGTCGATCTCGCCGGGGGTGCTCTATCAGTACGACCAGAAGGCGGCCGACGAGCTGAAGGCGATCGCCGAACGGGTGGCGGCGATCCGGGCGAGGAAGCCGGCCGAGGAGTTTCTCCACGCCCTCGTCGAGCCGGCCGACCATCTCCCGGCGACGCACGTCTTCCACCGCGGCGACCACCGGCAGCCGAAGGGCCCGGTCGGCCCGGCCGATCTGCAGGTGACGGGCCCCGAAGGGGAAACGGCGATTCCCGCCGACGACACGTCGCTCCCCTCGAGCGGCCGGCGGCTCGCCTTCGCCCGCCGCCTCGCGTCGGGCCGTCATCCGCTCTTCGGGCGGGTGATCGTCAACCGGATCTGGATGCATCACTTCGGCCGCGGCATCGTCGCCACGCCGGCCGACTTCGGCCGACTGGGGGAGCGGCCCAGCCACCCCGAGCTCCTCGACTGGCTGGCGGCGGAGTTCGCCGCGCAGGGCTTCAGCCTGAAGGCACTTCATCGCACGATCCTCCGCTCCTACGCCTGGCGGCAATCGTCGTCGCGGCGGCCGGAGCTCGACGCGGTCGACGCCGACGACAGGCTCCTCGGTCGGATGCCGGTGCGCCGGCTCGAGGCGGAGGCGGTGCGCGACCGGGTGCTCGCGGCGAGCGGCGCCCTCGACGTCACGCCGTTCGGGCCCCCGGTGCCGGTCGTCGCCGACGATACCGGCGAGTTCGTGGTCAAGGACGGCTCGCCCCGCCGCAGCCTGTGGCTCGAGCAGCGCCGCTCCAAGCCGTTGCAGTTCCTGGCCTCCTTCGACGCGCCGGTGATGCAGACCAACTGCGATCGCCGCACGCCGTCGACCGTCGCCGGCCAGGGCCTGCTCCTGATGAACGGCGACTTCCTCCTCTCCCAGGCGCGGCGTCTGGCGGAAAAGGCGCTCGCCGAGGCGGGCCCCCCCGCGATCGCCGACGACGCCGGCCCCGGCACCGAGGCGGAACTTCTCGCCGGCGCGGTCGAACGAGCGTGGCGGAGCACGCTCGTCCGCGTGCCGGACGAGGCCGAGCGGGCCGCGGCCGCGGCCTTCCTCGCCGACGAGCTCGCGATCCTCGCCGCCAAGGGGGGCGAGCTCGCGGCGCCCGCCGAGCGCCGGATCCGCGCCCTGGCGAACCTCTGCCAGCAACTCCTCTCGAGCAACGAGTTCCTCTATGTCGACTGAGCCCGGGCTCCCCGCGCCGCTCTCCAGGCGCTCGCTTCTCGGCTCGACCGGCTTCGGCGTCGGCGCGATGGCGCTGGCGCACCTGCTCGGCGGCGAAGGGCTCCTCGCGGCACCGGCGAAGCCGGGCACCGACAAGCCCTTCACCGACCTGCTGCCGCGGAAGCCCCCCCTCGCGCCGCGGGCCACCGCGATGATCTCGCTGTTCATGCACGGCGGGCCGTCGCACGTCGACCTCACCGATCCCAAGCCCGAGCTCTCGCGGCTCGACGGCATGGACTACGGCGGCGAGGTGGCCTACAGCTTCGTCAATCGGGCGAGCAAACGGCTCCTGGGCAGCCCGTGGAAATTCGCTCCCTGCGGCGAGTCGGGGATCGAGATCAGCGAGCTCCTCCCCGGCCTGCGATCGATCGTCGACGACGTCTGCCTCGTACGGTCGATGCACACCGGGCACAACGGCCACGAGGTCTCGATCCGCTATTTCCACGGCGGCATGCCGGCCGTCCTCGGCCGGCCGGGGCTGCCGAGCTGGCTCACCTACGCGCTGGGGAGCGAGTCGCGCGACCTGCCTGCCTACATGGTGCTCGTCGATCCGGAGGGGCATCCGGTCGACGGCGTCACGAACTGGTCGAGCGGCTTCATGCCGCCGCTCTTCCAGGGGACGGTGCTGCGCGCCAGGGAGCCGCGGATCCCGAACCTCGAGCCGCCGGCCTGGCTCGAAGGACCGCTCCAGGCGAGGAACCTCGCGTTCCTCGACACGCTCAACCGTCGGCATCTCGACCGCCATCCGGGCGAGGCCGATCTCGAGGCGCGGATCGCCGGCTACGAGCTCGCCGCGCGGATGCAACTCGCGGCGACCGACGCCCTCGACGTCTCCAAGGAGACGGAGGCCACCCACCGCCTCTACGGCCTCGACGATCCGGCGACGCGCGAGTACGGCACGCGGTGCCTGGTCGCCCGGCGGTTGGTGGAACGCGGCGTGCGCTTCGTGCAGCTGTTCCTCGGCGGCCAGCCCTGGGACAGCCATTCCAACATCCGCGCGAGTCTCCCGGCGATCTGCAGACGCACCGACAAACCGGCCGCGGCCCTCGTCGCCGATCTCAAGGCGCGCGGCATGCTCGACACCACGCTCGTCCACTGGGGAGGCGAAATCGGCCGCCTCCCGGTCACCGAGGGGGAGGGGGAGGGCTGCGGCCGTGACCACAACGGCCAGGGATTCAGCATCTGGATGGCCGGCGGCGGCACGAAGGGGGGCGTCGCCCACGGCGCCACCGACGAGGTGGGCCACCGCGCGGTGACCGACGTCGTCACGCCGAACGACTGGCAGGCGACGGTTCTCCGCCTCTTCGGTCTCGACCACGAGTCGCTCGTCTACCGCCACAACGGCGTCGAACAACGGCTCACCGCCGGTCGGCCGGCGCGGGTGGTGGGCGAACTGCTCTCGTGACCGGTCTCGTGACCCGGGCCCGCGGGACCGGATGCTGACCGCGGCACCGCGCCGTGGATCACGCCCGGCGGACGCGATGCCGACCGGTCGGTCCCCGATCCCCACCGCACCCGCGCGTGGTGGTCGACCCGTCCCCGGATGCCCCGTGGGCCATCGACAATCGGGAACCCGGTGATGTAGGGTCCGGGCTCGGACGGCGCCTCGCCCGAGCGACGAGCGGCAGGCGACTCGCACTCGATTCCGCGACATCCACCGCGCGCCTCCGCCGGGAGGGCCTCCACCGATGAACGCCGTCGACATCGAACGAGCCGTCACCGCGCTCTCGGAAGCTCCATTCGATGGCGCGGAGTTTCCCTACCGGTTCCTGGAGGCTTTCGGGAACAAAGCCACCACGCTCGAGCGACTGCGCAAGGGCGACTCCAACCGGAGCGACTGCGGAGGGGTGCTCCAGACGGGAAACATCCACATCGCGACCGCTCCCGCCGGGGAGGTCCCAGCCGCGCTCGCCGCCCTCCGCGCGAGCCCCGCCACTCGTGCCAGGAAGTGCAAATACATCCTCGCCACCGACGGGCAGTCGATCGAAGCCGAGAACCTGATGGACGGAGACAGCTGCAGTTGTGGCTGGGCCGATCTCCCCGATCACTTCGGATTCTTCCTCGCGCTGGCCGGGATCACCACCGTTCGACAGATCCGCGAGAACTCGTTCGACATCCGAGCCACGAGCAAGCTCAATCGCCTGTACGTCGAACTCCTCAGGGTCAATCCCCACTGG
>CAWUOA010000224.1:0-5659 GCA_963923225.1 uncultured Planctomycetaceae bacterium | reverse complement strand
GCGATCACGCTCCTGATCCTCACCGGCCTGGCCAACTACCTCCTCACGATCCAGCGGGCCAACACGGAAGCCTGGGGGGGCAACGGCCGGGCCTGGATGCGGTTCCACGGCTACCACGCCTTCATGGGGATGAAGATCCTCTTCGCCTTCGTCGTCTTCTATCTCGCAAGCGCCCTGATCGGCCGCGGCGAGGCGACGCAGTGGGCTCGCGACGACCGGAAGAAGTGGCTCACCGTCACCCTCGGCGCGGCCTTGGCGGTGGTGATCCTCTCGGGCTACCTGCGCCAGATGCACACCGGCCCCAACACCCCCCCGCGGGCCGACGACGGCGAGCGGATGGGGGACGGCGAGGGGGGCGACCGCCGCGGCATGGCCGGCGGCGCGATGATGGACGACGAGTTCGGTGGCGGCGGCGGATTCGGGGGCGGCGGATTCGGAGGGGGCGGATTCGGAGGCGGACGCGGACGCGGCCCGCGCGGCGAGGGCCGCCCCGCCGACACCACGCCCCCCGACGAGGGCACCCCGGAGCCGGGCGCCGACGCGCCCGAAGCTCCGGCCGGCGTCGCCACACCGCCGGCCGCGGATGCGACGCCACCCGACGAAGGCACGCCCGAGCCGGGCGCCGACGCCCCGGCCGCGGCCAACTGATCCCGGTCACGAGAGCCAGCGGAGGCCAGCCATGGACAAGAAGGACAAGAAGCGGATGGAGGTGCTGCAGCAGAAGATCGCCAAGCTGCAGCAGCTCCTCTCCGCGGCGAAGAAACAGCCCGACGACCCGGCCGAGGCGCCGCGTCTGGAGAAGGAGCTCGCCGCCGCCCACGCGGAGCTCGCCGCCCTCAAGAAGGCCTGACGCGTCCCCTCACGGTGCCACCATGCCCGCCATCCCGGACGGCGTCGCCGCCGAACTCGACGCCCCGCTGCCGCTCGACGAATCCGCAGTGCGGCGCTTCCGCGAGCAGGGTTACCTCAAGATCCCGGGCGTCTTCTCCGCGGCGACGGTCACCTGGATCGACGGCGTGGTGAGCGAACTGGTGGCGGCGCGCAACCCGCTCGCCGGGGTGCCGATGGAGTCGCGTGACACCTACGGCAAGGCCTTCATCCAGGTTTTCAACCTGTGGCGGGAGACCGAGGCCGCCCGGGCGGTGTCGTTCTCCCGGCGTCTGGCGGGCATCGCCACGCGGCTCCTCGGCACCGACGGCGTGCGGATGTGGCACGATCAGGCGCTCTTCAAGGAGCCGTCGGGGGGCCACACCCCCTGGCACGCCGACCAGCAATACTGGCCGATGGCGACGGGCCTCTGCTGCACCGCCTGGATCCCGCTCCACGCGGTTCCGCTCGAGCGCGGCCCCCTCTCCTTCGCCCCCGGCTCCCACCTCCGGAAGATCGGCCGGGATCTGGCGATCTCCGACGAGTCGGAGCGTCTGATCCGCGAGGCGCTCGAATCCGAGGGGATCCGTGAGGATGTCGGCCCGTACGGAGTCGGCGAGGTGTCGTTTCACCTCGGCTGGACGCTCCACCGTGCCGGGCCCAATACCACCGCCGAGGCGCGGCGCGTCCACACCGTGATCTACATGGACGAGGCGATGCGCCTCGCCGCCCCGCGCAATTCCTGGCAGGAGGCCGACCACCGCGCCTGGACGCCGTCCACCGCGGTGGGGGAGATCATGGACGACCCGCTCAATCCGCTCCTCTTCCGGCTCACGCCCGCGGAGTGAACCGGCCCGGCGCCGGGCGAAACACGCGGCGCCCGCGAGACGCCCGCCCCGAATCGGGGTAGGATGGATTCGGTCAGAGGCAGATCGCGCACACGGGCAGACGCATGGGGCTCGAAGGATTCCTCGCACTCTTCGGATTGGGCGGCAAGAAGGCCGCGCCGAAGCCCGTTCCCGCCAAGGCCGTTGCCCGGCGGCCCGGCAGCCCACCGCCGAAAGCCGGCGCCGCCCCGACCGCCGAGGAGAAGGCCGCCGAGAAGGCCCGTCTCCGCATCCGCGCGCAGCGGACGAAGAACCGGGTCGACGTGTGGAAGCGGTTCGAACCGCTCCATCACAGCATCTCCGGGACGATGTCGAGCTTCTACAAGGCCCGCGAGAAGGCTACCGGCGCGATCGTCGGCCTCAAGGTCCTCGATCCCAAGAAGTGCGCCCCCATCGAGGGCCGCTACAAGGGGCTCGACAAGCCGCCGGAGGGGGAGATCGGCGAGCAGATCCTCGGGCCGAACATCGTCAAGACGCTCGATTGGGGCGTGTCGACGGAGGGAGCCGGGTTCGTCGTCGAGGAGTTCATCGAGGGGGCGCTCCTCCACGCCCTGGTGTCGAAGCAGGAGCCCTTCCCGCCGGCCCAGCGGCTCGATCTGGTCCGCCAGGCGGCGGAGGCGATCGAGTGCGTCCATCGGGCCGGCTTCGTCCACCGCGACATCTGCCCGCGGAACTTCATCCTCGCCCCCGACGGCCGGTTGGTCCTCTTCGATTTCGGCCTGACCGTCCCCGACAAGCCGGTGTTCCTCCAGCCGGGCAACCGCATCGGCACCCCCAACTACATGGCGCCCGAGGTGGTGCGGCGTCGGCAGGCCGACAAGCGACTCGACATCTTCTCCCTCGGCGTGACCGCCTTCGAGATCTGCACGCTCGGCCTCCCCTGGCCGAGGGGCAAGGACGGCAAGACCGCCCTCGCCCACGACACCGTTCCTCCCGAGGACATCCGCACGCGGTGGCCGGAGATCCCTCCGGCGCTGGCCAAGGCGATCATGGCCTGCATCGAGCCCGACCGCGACCGGCGTCCGCCCTCGTGCGAGGACTTCCTCGCCAGGATCGCCAAAGTCACGATCGACTGACCGGCTCCGGGCCCGCGACGCGGGGCGGCCGCCGCGGCCCCGGGGGGCTTTCCGGCGATTCACGCCCCCGCTTCCCCGCCGCCGGGAGCGGGTGGACTTGAAGGCCCCCCCGTTCGACCCTATTTTGAGGGTTTCCCGCGGCGACCTCCGCCGCGTCCGGACGACCGGGCCGGCCGACCCGCCCCCGCCGTCTCCCCACCAGCCACAGGAACCTCCGCCATGACCATGGACAAGAGCCTCCGCGTCCGCAAGGGATCGAGCGCCGCCCGCGGTGTCCTCTCCCGCGCCGAGCGCATCGTCAAGCTCAAGGAGCAGGAGAAGTGGGCGGAGGGCCGCAGCCCGCTCGGACTCCCCAAGGTCCGCGTCTACAAGATGGCGATGAAGAAGAAGAAGGCCGCGAAGAAGGAAGAGGCCGAGGCCGGCAAGGCCGCCGGCGGCAAGGGCGCCGCCGCTGCCAAGAAGAAGTGATCCTGGGCGCCGCGATCGGCGTCTTGCCGGTCGCGGCGTGACCTCCCGGGCGGCCCGTCCCGAAGCGGAGCCCCCTGCGAGAAGGCCGGCGTGACGCTCACCCCGGCCGTGCCCCGAGCGTCCCGATTCGCTCGAGGATGCGTGCCGCCGCGGCCGTTCCCGAGCCGATCACCTGCGGGATCCCCACGCCCCCGTAGGCCGCTCCGGCGAGCGCCAGGCCGGGAAACGACGCGACACCCCGGTCGATCCGCGCCAGCCGTGCGCCGTGGCCGAGGTGGTACTGGGGCATCGCCCCCGGCCAACGGGCGATCTCCACGAAGCTCGGCACACCCCTGGCGCCGAGCAGGTCGGCCGCCTCGCGCGTGGCGAGCGCCACGAGGCGGTCGTCGTCGAGCAGCGTCCGCTCCGGATCGAGCGCCCCGCCGAGAAAGACGCGCAGCAGCACCTGCCCCTCCGGGGCCCGGCCGGGAAACTTCGAACTCGAGAAACTGATCGCCAGCGCCGCCCGCCCCTCGATGCGGGGCACGACCAGCCCCGCGGCGTCGAGCGGATGGGCGACGGCCTGACGCGGCCAGCCGAGGACCACGACGACCGATCCGGCGTACTCGATGGCGGCGAGTTCCCCGGCCACTCCGGCGTCGAGCGGCGCCACGACGCCGGCGGCGATCGGCGCCGGAAGGGCGACGACGACGCCGTCGGCGGCGATGGCCTGCGGTTCCCCCTCCGCGCCGACGGCTTCCACCCGGAAACGCCCGGCCGCGTCGCGCGACACAGCGGTGGCACGGCCGCAGCGCCACTCGACTCCCGACGTCCGGAGCCGCTCCTGCCACCGTTCGGCGAGCCGCCCCATGCCCGAGGCGAGGGTCACGAACTGTCCGTAGCGGGCCCCTTCGCCCCGGTGGCTCTCTCCCATCCGCGCCAGCCGCGTCTCCTCGCCCACCGAGAGGCTCCCATGCTCGCGTTCCATGCTCAGGAACTCCGGGCAGGCCGCCGCCATGCTCAACTTCGCCGGATCGGCGGTCCAGATCCCCGCCACCAGCGGCTGCACGAGACGGTCGAACGCCTCGCGGCCCAGCCGGCGGACCGCGAACGACTCGAGCGATTCATCGTCGTCACCCGCTCGCGGGGGAACGTCGCGTTCGGCGAGGACCCTGGCCTTCCCTTCGGCCGAGAGAATGTCCGTCTCACGGATGCCGGCGGGGGTGCCGGGGGCGAGGAGCCGGAAGCCGGCCGGCACCGGGAGCGTTTTTCCCTCCCTCCAGACGAGGGCCCGTCGGGCCCCCTCCCGGACCGCCATCAGCTCCCCGGAGAGGCCCAGCCGCTCGATCACCGCCAGCGCCTCCGGCCGCGCGGCGAGGACGTTGTCGGCGCTGCGTTCGGCGAGCCAGCCTTCGCGGCGGATCGTCTCCACCACGCCGCCGGCCCGTGCGGAGGGATCGAGGAGGATCACGTGCGGCCGGTGCTGCGGAGGGGTGCTGCACAGCGCGTCGGCCGCGGCGAGGCCCGAGAGACCGGCTCCGAGAACGACGACGACGGGCCTTGGGGGAAGGGCCATGGGAGCCTCCGGCTGGCGGTCTGGGGCCGGCGATTCTATCCCCTTTTCCAGGCCTCCCCCGCGTGCCGTGCGTTCGGGAAAGACGGGGAAAGCTGGTCTGGACCCCGGAGGAGGGGAAGCCTAGTGTCCCCGCCGATCACCGGAACCGCCGCCGCCGGCGGCTCCCCGCCCGTTCAAGGAGGACCTGTCGTGGCCATGCTGCGGAGCTCACGTGCTCGGGGACTGACGGGACTGGCCATGGCGCTGTGCCTGGCGACGGTCCCCTGCGTCGGGAAGGCCAGGGCGGCCGATCCCTCCGCCGCGGAGCGCGGCACGCTCCAGGTGCCGCGCTGGGTGGAGAGCCTCGGCGACGGCGCCGCCAAGCCGAAGGCCCGCGCCTCCCGCTCCGCCGAAGCCCCGGCCGCCGCCGCACCGCTGCCCCAGGCGCCGGCCGCGTCGGCCACGCCCCTCCGCGCCGCGCCCTTGACGATTTCCCGCACCCCGTCGGCCGACGGCCGCGGCAAGCCGGGCCGGCAGTTGCTCCGTTCGCGCGGCACCGCCGACGTCGACGATCGTGCCGCCCGCCTGGTGAGCGGGTGGGGCGAGCTCGGCGACGCCTCGACCGTCAGGCAGGCTTCCGCGACGGAGGAGGAATCGACCGACGAGAACGCCCGTGGTGCCGATCTCGGACCGGAGCGGAGCGTCCTCCACACCGCCGATTCCCCTGCCGCGGACGCCCCGGCCCGTCCGGCCGCCGAGCCGGCGGCCGCCCCGGCCCGTCTCCCGCTCCTGCCCCTGTCTCTTATACACATCTGACGCTGCCGACG
>CAWUOA010000223.1:0-5659 GCA_963923225.1 uncultured Planctomycetaceae bacterium | reverse complement strand
GCCCCCCTCTCCCGGGACACCCGCCCCGGGTCCTGCCCCGTTCTCGTCGCTGGGGATCTCGACCGATCTCCTCGGCGCCATCGAGCGGATGGGCTGGGACGTCCCCACCACGATCCAGGCCGAGGCGATCCCGGCGATCCTCGCCGGGGACGACGTCGTCGGGCAGTCGGCCACCGGCTCCGGCAAGACCGGTGCCTTCTGCATCCCGGCGGTGGACCTGGTCGATCCCGCCCGGAAGACGCCGCAGGTGCTGGTGCTGGTGCCGACGCGCGAGCTGGCGATGCAGGTCTCCGAGGAGGCCGGCCGCCTCGGGGCGGCACGCAAGGGAATCCGCACCGCGACGATCTTCGGCGGTGCCGCCTACGCCCGGCAGTTCGCCGATCTGGAGCGCGGCGCGCAGGTCGTCGTCGGCACGCCGGGCCGTCTCGTCGACCACCTCGGCCGGGGCACGTTCGATCCCTCCGGCGTGCGGATCGTCGTCCTCGACGAGGCCGACCGGATGCTCGACATGGGTTTCCGGGAGGACATCGAGAAGCTCCTCGCCGCGCTCCCGCCGGAGCGGCAGACGGTGTTCTTCTCGGCGACGTTCCCCCCCGCGATCCGCAGTCTGGTCGAACGGCACGCCCGCTCCCCGCGCGAGGTGCGCGTCGACGGGGCCCGCCGCTCCGGATCGGTCGAGCAGTGTTTCCACGAGGTCCGGCACCACGCCAAGCAGGCGGCGCTCGAGCGGGTCATCGCCTTCCACGCGCCGCAGAGCGGCCTCGTCTTCTGCAACACCCAGGCCATGGTCGACGAGCTCGCCGACTGGATGATCGCCCGCGGATTCTCCGCCGAGCGCCTCCACGGCGGCATGGCGCAGGCGCAGCGGACGCGCGTCATGGAGGGCTTCAAACGCGGGGCCTTCCGCTGGCTCGTGGCCACCGACGTCGCGGCGCGCGGCATCGACGTCGACGACCTCGAGATCGTCGTCAACTACGACCTCCCGGCCGACGCCGAGGACTACGTCCACCGCGTCGGCCGCACCGGTCGCGCGGGCAAGAGCGGCCGCGCGGTGTCGTTGGTCTCGGGCAGCGCGGGCTTTCGCATCGGCCACTACGAGCGGGCCCTGAAGGTGCGCATCCCCCGCGAGCCGGTGCCGACGGCCGAGGCGGTGGCCTCCCGGAGGGCCGAGAGGCTCGTCGACGCGCTCCGCGAGCGTCTCGCCGACTCCGCTCCCGCGCCCCACGCGGGCGTCGTCGGGCGGCTCGTCGCCGAGGGGCACTCCGCCGAAGCGGTCGCCGCCGCGGCGCTGTTCCTCCTCGCCCCCCCCGCGCCCGAGTCGCGTGCCGACGAATCGCTCGACGCCCCGCCGAAGCGTCCGCCGGGCCGCGGCGGCCCGCCGCACCGTGGATCGCCCCCGCGCCACGGCGCGCCCGTGCCGCATGGCGCGCCTCCGCGGGCGCACGGCAAGCGTCCCGCCGCGGGTGGCCCCCGCCGCTTCGGGCCGGTGAGGGGCGAGGGGACTGCGGACGGGCCGCGTCCCCCGTGGGCGGGGAAGAAGGCCTTCGCCAAGGCGAAGAAGGGGGCGAAGAAGAAGGCGGCCAAGCACCCGCGGAAGCCCGAGAAGGAGTGAGACGCGCCCGCAGCGGCTCGGCCGGAGCGATCCCGCCACCCGCCGCCGGAGCCGCATTGGCACCCCGTGGCCGTTTGGGTAGGGTGCCGCGTCACAAGCACATCGGCGAGACAATCCCGGAGGTCCCGTGGTCGATTCGATCAAGTCCCTGCTCGACGTCTTCCTCCACGTGGACGACCATCTCGGTGCGATGCTCGAAGCCCTCGGGCCGTGGACTTATCTCCTGCTCTTCGCGGTCATTCTCTGCGAGACCGGGCTGGTCGTGATGCCGTTCCTGCCGGGCGACTCGCTCCTCTTCGCCGCCGGCGCCTTGGCGGCTCGCTATCCCGACAAGCTGGGGATCGTGACGCTCCTGGTCCTCCTCTCGGTCGCCGCGATCCTCGGCGACACGGTGAACTACCTCCTCGGCCGCGCCATCGGACCGCGGGCCATGGCGCTCGACACCTGGTTCCTCCGGCACGAGCACATGGAGAAGGCGCAGGCCTTCTACGCCCGGCACGGCGGCAAGACGATCATCCTCGCCCGCTTCGTCCCCATCGTCCGCACCTTCGCCCCGTTCGTGGCCGGGGTGGGGAAGATGCACTACCCGACGTTCCTCTGGTTCAACGTCGTGGGGGGGATCCTGTGGGTGGTGTCGTGCGCCCTGGCGGGCTGGTTCCTGGGAGGTCTGCCGATCGTGCGCGACCACTTCGAACTCGTCGCCCTGGGGATCGTGGCGATCTCGCTGCTCCCGGTGGCGTGGGAGTGGTGGGCGTCGCGCCGCGCGTCGCGCGGCTGACAGCGTCGCGCGCGTCGGTTCGTTCCCCCGTCAGGCGGGGGCCGGGCCCCACACCGTCCGCTTGGCGACGGACCACCAGCCCGGCTGGTCGAGGCCGAGGTAGGGGTTCTCCGCGGGGAGCGTGCGCGCCAGGTGGCCGTGCGCCGCGGCGAGGTTGTGGTAGGGCATCGAGGGAAAGAGGTGGTGGAGGGCGTGGTAGCGGATGGCGAAGGGGAAGAAGAGGAGCGTCAGCGGGTCGCGGCCGGTGTAGTTGCAGGAATCGAGGATGTGGTCCTCGACGCTCGCCGGTGAGCCGTCGCCGGTGAAGTGGTGGTCGGCCAGCTGCCGCATCTGGTTCATGAAGAACGTCGCCAGCGCCAGGGCATAGAGGAGCGGGATGCGGCTCGGCGGCGCGGCGCCGGCGAGGATCGCCGCGGGAATCGCCGCGGCGCGGAGGAAGCACAGCGCCTCGACGCCGAGGATCGCCTTGCGGTCGAAGGGGGTCAGCCGCCGGCGGTAGCGCGTGTTGAGCGTGAGGGAGCTCGCCCGTTCGAGGACGGTCTCGCGGAGCCGCGGATGGAGGAAGGTGAGCGGCGCGAGGAGGAAGCGGAGGAAGACCAGGCCGGGGAAGACGAGCATGAAGGCCACGTAGCCGACGAAGCTCCGCAGGTTTCCCGCCCGCATCACGTTGGCGACGTACTCCGGATCCTGCGGCGTGCCGTACATCTTCAGGCTGTGGTGGTCGCGGTGCTGCCGCGTGAAGAACGGGGAGGGGGTGAGGGTGAAGGTGCCGACGAGGACGTTCCAGGCCACCTTGAAGGCCCGCATCTCGTGGTGGCCGAGGTGGCAGACCTCGTGGACCAGCGAGCCGAGGCGGTAGAGCCAGAACGCCGCCAGGGGAAAGGCACCGATCTGCCACCAGCTCCCGAGCGGGGCCATCAGGTACACGGTCGCCGAGACGTACGCGGCGGCGAGCGAGAGGAGGAAGTCGGCCCAGTACCGCCACGGCTTGACGCGGAAGGGATCCTGGGGCGCCGACTTGAGCACGTGGCGCACCTCGCTGACCCAGGCCGGCGTCGAGGCGGCGACGGCCGGATCGTCGGCGGTGTCCTCGCGGCGGGAGGGGGAGTCGACGGCGTCGGCGGTGGCCATGGTCGCGATCCTTGCGGGAGCCCGGAGGCGAGCGACGGGCGGCGGCCGGCCGGGCTGCGAAGCAGACCAGAATCGCCGGAACCTGCCTATCCCCCTGGCCGCAGCCTGGCGCGCGGACGGGCGTCGGTGGCGCCGGGGTGCGCGGGGCGATCCGGTCGCGGAGGCTGGGGAGACGGCGGCGACCTGCGGGCTCCCTCGCCCGCCGCACGCCCCGGCTCAGCCCGGCGGGGTGACCAGGGCCTTCATCTCCCGCACCGCCTGCGTGAAGCCGACGAGCACCGCGCGGGCGACGATCGAGTGGCCGATGTTGAGCTCGTGCATCCCCGCGATCCGGGCCACCGGGACGACGTTGCGGTAGGTGAGCCCGTGGCCGGCGTTGAGCACCATTCCCGCGGCCCTCGCCCGGGCCCCCGCGTCGGCGAGCGCCTGCAGGCAGGCGGCCCGGTCGGCCTCGGTGCGGGCCTCGGCGTAGGTGCCGGTGTGGAGTTCGACCGCCTCCACGCCGAGCGCGGCCGCCGCGTCGATCTGCTCCCGCGCCGGGTCGATGAACAGCGACACGGCGATGCCCGCGTCGCGGAGCCTCCGCACCGCCTCGGCCGTCGCCGTGCGGTGGGCGACGACGTCGAGGCCCCCTTCGGTGGTGATCTCCTCGCGCTTCTCCGGCACGAGCGTCACCTGGTCGGGCCGGACCTTGCAGGCGATCGCCACCATCTCCGGCGCGATCGCCCCCTCGAGGTTGAGCTTCACCTGCACGGTGCGCCTGAGCACCTCGAGATCGCGGTCCTGGACATGACGGCGGTCCTCGCGGAGGTGCACGGTGATGCAGTCGGCGCCACCGAGCTCGGCCAGCGCCGCCGCCCAGACCGGATCGGGCTCGACGGTCCGCCGGGCCTGGCGGATCGTGGCGACGTGGTCGATGTTGACGCCGAGCGCGGCCATGGATCCTCCGGTGTCGGTGCGGGAGGGGAGAGGTTACCAGAAAAAGAGCCACGGCCGGCCCCGACGTGCGGGGCCGGCCGTGCCAGGATCGCGACGGGGCGCGGAGCCCGCGTCAGTCGCCCTTCTTGAGGAGGATCACCGAGTTGCCCCTGGCGGTGCGGACGGAGAGCATGACCCCCTGGTCGAGCGACTCCTTCTCCACCGCGTCGGCGAACTCGCCGATCGTGGTCACCGGCGTCCGGCCCACCTTGCGGATGAGCATCGAGGGGCCGAGGCCGTTCTCGTCGGCCAGGCCCCCTTCGTCGACCCGGTCGACGACCACCCCTTCGAAGCCCTCGAAGGCGTCCTCGGCGCCGCCCGTGCCCTTGTTGCGGACCTCGAGGCCCAGCGCCTCGGAGTAGTAGGTCTCGGCCTCGATCCGGCCGCGGGCCGGGCGCCGCGGCTCGCTCGCGCCGAGCTTGTCGGGCATCGGCCGCACGGCGATCTCCAGATCGGCCTTCCGGCCGTCGCGGAGGACGGTGATCTTGTGCGGCCGGTCGAAGTCCGACCGCTCGACCACCTCCTGGAGCGTGCGCGGGCCGTCGACGGCCTGGCCGTCGAAGCTCGTGATCACGTCCAGTTCCTCGACCCCGGCCTCGGACGCCGGCGAACCGGCGACGACGTCGTTGACGAGGACGCCCTTCTTGTCCTTGACCCCGAGCTTGGCCGCCATCTCGCCCGAGAGGGCGCCGATCTGCACCCCGAGGTATCCGCGCTGCACGCGGCCCTTGGCCACGAGCTGTCCGCCGACCCACTTGGCGAGATTGATGGGGATGGCGAAGCCGATGCCCTGGTAGCCGCCGTTGCTCGAGGCGATGGCGGTGTTGATGCCCACCACCTCGCCCGCGAGATTCACCAGCGGTCCGCCCGAGTTGCCCGGGTTGATCGCCGCGTCGGTCTGGAGGAACTTGGCCCGCTGCACGCTGCCGAGCTCCCGCCCCTTGGCGCTGATGATCCCGGCGCTGACGGTGGTCTCGAGCTCGAAGGGATTGCCGATCGCGATCACCCAGTCGCCGATCTCCAGCTTGTCGGAGTCGCCGAGCTTCGCCACGGGAAGCCCGTCGGCGTCCGCCAGACGCACCACCGCCAAGTCGCTCGCCGGGTCGGTCTTGATCTCGGTGGCCTTGAACTCCCGCCCGTCGGGAAGCTCGACGACGACC
>CAWUOA010000222.1:0-5684 GCA_963923225.1 uncultured Planctomycetaceae bacterium | reverse complement strand
TCAGTTGACGACGTGCCGCGGATTCCCGGCGAGGAACGCCGCCACGTTGCCGGCGGTGGTGTCGAGGAGACGGCGCCGCGCGTCGTGGGTCGCCCAGGCGATGTGGGGCGTGATCACGCACCGCGGCGCGGAAAGGAGCGGGTTGGCGGGGCTCGGCGGCTCCACCGAGAGAACGTCGAGGCCCGCGCCGGCGATGCGGCCGGCGGCGAGCGCCGCGGCGAGATCGGCCTCGTCGACGAGCGCCCCCCGCGCCGTGTTCACCAGATACGCCGTCGGCTTCATGAGCGCGATTCGCCGCGCGTCGACGAGCCGGTTCGTGTCGGGAGTGAGCGGGCAGTGGAGGCTGACGACGTCGCTCTCCGCGAACAGCCGATCGATCTCCACGCACGCCGGATCGCCGTCGGGAGAGCGGCGGTGGAAGAGGACCTTCATCCCGAACGCCCGCGCCACGTCGGCCACCGCCCTGCCGATGCGGCCGTAGCCGACGATCCCCATCGTCCGCCCGGCGAGCTCCACGAGCTCCCCGTCCCAGTAGCAGAAGTCGGGGCAGGCGGCCCAGCGGCCGGCGTGGACGGTGGCGTCATGGTGGCCGGTGCGGTTGGTGAGCTCGAGGATCAGCGCGAACACCGCCTGGGCCACGTTCGGCGTGCTGTACTCCGGCACGTTGCACACCGGCACCCCCCGGGCCCGCGCGGCCGCCACGTCGACGACGTTGAAGCCGGTGGCCAGCACGCAGACGAGCTTCAATTCCGGCAGGCTCGAGAGCATCTCCGAGGTGAGGACGGTCTTGTTGGTGAGGACGACGTCGGCGTGGCGCGCCCGGGCCACGACGTCGGCCGGCGCCGTGCGGTCGTGGACGACGAGATCCCCGAGCGCTCGGAGTGAATCCCAGGAGAGGTCGCCGGGGTTCGCGGTGTAGCCGTCGAGAACGACGATGCGGGTCATGGTGGGGCTCGCGTGGCCGGAGGGGGGATGGCCCCACACGATACCAGGCTGCCGGCGGGCGTCACACGCCCCGTGGCACCGCCCAGTGGCCGTCGCGGTACGTGCGGCGCAGGAGCGCGTCGGCCTCGTCGTCCCCGCGGATCTTCTCCGCCGCGGAATCGAAGGCCAGCGTCCGCCCCACGCGGCAGGCGACGTTGCCCAGGTGCACCAGCGCCGCCGAGCGGTGCCCCTCCTCGATGTCGGCCTGCGTCCGCGGAGGCTCGGCCCCGCCGAGGGCGGCACGGACCGCGGCGAGGAAGTCGTCGTGGTGCGCCGAGAGATCGACGCCCCCCTCCATCGACTCGACGAGCTTGTTCCGCTCGGAGAAGAGCTGCCAGCCGTTCCGCTTGCCCAGGATCAGCATCCCCTTCGTGCCGTAGAAGGCGTTGCCGTTCTCGTGCCCCTCCTGCACGTAGGGGGACCAGTCGCGCTGCTCGAAGACCAGCTGCCGCCGGCGCGACGAGCCCTCCGCCGCCGGCCATTCCCAGACGCAGTACTGCGTGTCGGGGAACTCCTGATCGTCCTCGAAGACGTATTTCCCGCCGAGGCCCGCCACCCGGTCGGGATGGACGTCGACGCCGAGGCCCCACCGCGCGATGTCGATCTCGTGGACGCCGTCGTTGCCGATGTCGCCGCAGCCGAAGTTGCGGAAGAACCGCCAGGTGCCGGGGAGGAGATTCTTCTGGTAGGGCTGCCAGGCCGCCGGCCCCACCCAATGGTCGTAGGTGAGCCCGGGCGGTGGATCGGCGGGGCGCTCGCGGCCGATCGACCCGCGGCGCTGGCTGTTCCAGGCCTTGGCCACGATCACGTCGCCGATGGCGCCGGAGCGGATCCGCTCGATCGCCGCCCGCACCGCCTTCCCCGATCGCGACTGCGTCCCCACCTGCATCGCCACCCGGTTCCGCCTGGCGGCGTCGACCATCAGCCGCCCCTCGCGGAGGTTGTGGCAGGCGGGCTTCTCGACGTAGACGTGCTTCCCGGCGTCGGCGGCGAGGATCGCGGCCGGGCCGTGCCAGTGGTCGGGGGTGGCGATCCACACGGCACGGACGTCCTTCGCGGCGAGGACCTGCCGCAGGTCGTCGGTGGTCGCGGGCGCCTCCTTGCCGGCATCGACGACGAGCTTCCGCGCGGCGGCGAGGCGTTCGGCGTCGACATCGCAGACCCAGGCCACGCGCACGTCGTCGCGGCGGGCGAGGAGCTCGAGATGGGACCTGCCCATGCCCCCCGGCCCGATCAGGGCGACTGGCAGGGGCGCCGTCTCCGCGGCGACCGCGGCTGCCGGCGAAAGCACCGGCAGCGCCAGAGTGACTCCCGTGGCGGTGGTGGTGCGGAGGAAGTCGCGGCGGGTTTCCTGCGTGCTCATGGCCATGCCCCCTGACGCGGAAGGCAGCGCACGGAAGACCGAGTTCGCCGCCCCGCACCCCAAGAGCCTACCGGCGGCCGGCGGCGCCGTCAGCCCACGGCGCGGCCGGGGCGTCTGAGAACCTGGAGGCGGCCGTCGGAGACGAGCGTCGCCGACGCCGCGACGTCGAGGCCTTCCATCCACCAGGCCACCGTGCGTGCTCCCGACGACTCGCGGAGGAGCATCCCGCCCCTGCCGGCCGATCCGGCGGTGAGCGTCGCCACGATCGACCATGCCGACGCCGGCGACGCCGCCGCGACCGGCAGAACGATCCGGCTGGCGGTGGCCGAGGGGCCGTTCATCAGCCAGGCCACCGCCGTCCCGCTGACCCGGTCGCGCCACACGACGTCCCCCTTGCCGTCACGGTCGAAGTCGCCGGTGGCCGCGATCTCCCAGCGGCCGTCGCCGCCGATCGCCGTCGCCGACCGCTTCGCCGTGCCGTCCATCAGCCACAGTTGCGTGGCGCCGGTCGCGCCGTTCCGCCAGAGGAGATCGGCGCGGCCGTCACCGTCGGCGTCGTACCGGCCCGAGGTGGCGACCAGCCGCCAGGTGAGGTCGCCCCCCACCGCGGCGGCCTTCACCACGCGGCCGCCGTCCATCAGCCAGATCACGGTGGTGCCGCTGGCGGCGTGGCGCCAGACGAGATCGTCCTTGCCGTCGCCGTCGAAGTCGTCGCTCGACTCCACCTGCCAGGCCGCTCCGCCGCCGAGGGACGCGGTCGCCCGCAGCGTGCCGTCGGCGCGGAAGAAGCGGATCGTGTAGGTGCCGCTCGAGGTGGTGCGCCAGACGAAGTCGGAGACGCCGTCGCCGTCGAAGTCGCCGATCGTGGCGATCGTGTTCCCGGCGGCACCGCCGAGCTTGCGCGTGGCCTTGGTGGCGCCGCCGGCGTCGAGGAGCCAGCCGACGTAGGTGCCGGAGGCCGTGTCGCGCCACACGACGTCGGCGATTCGATCGCCGTCGAGATCGACGCCCGGCCGCGGCGCCGCCCGGAAGAGCGAGCCGTCCGCCGCCGCCGCCACCGCGGCGTAGCGCCAGGCCGTCGCGACCGGCTCGTCCATGGCGTGGAGCTTGGCGAAGTCCCCCCAGGGCGCGGCCCCGGCCTGTCCGGTGAATTGGAAATCGACGTACAGGCTCAGCCCGGCCGCGGCGATCCCCGCCAGATACGTCCGGTAGAGGTCGCCCATCCGCGGATCGTTCGTGGTGTCGTAGAAGGCCTGCTGCGCCGGGCCGCCGCGGCCGTCGAGGTGCACGCCCCCCTCGTAGGCCACCAGGCCCACGGGGCGGCCGAGGGAGGCGCCGAGCCGGTCGGCGAGCGCCTTGTGGTCCTTGACCCAGCCGATCGACGTCGCCACGGCGGTGCGGCAGTCGGCGAGGACTGTGTCGACGGTAGTGGCGGCCGTGTAGCCGTCGCGCTGCTCGTCGGTCGGCGCGAAGTAGGGGGCGATGGCGAGGACATCGTACGAGCCCCCCATGGCCGAGGCGACGCGTTCGACGATCCAGGGGTTGGCGGCCTGCCCCGCCGCCACGCGCACGAGTTTCGAGGATTGGCCGGCGAAGACCTCGCTCCAGACGTCGAGGTCGCGCTTCGCCTCCCGGCCGGCCACCTGCCAGTGGTCGAGCCCGGCGTACTCCGGCCGCGTGGAGACCTCGTCGACGTACCGGGCGCCGTCGAACCCCCAGGCCCAGTTCCAGATCTCGTTCGACCACTCGACGTAGGCCTTCCGGCCCGGCTCGAGATGGTCGCGGACATACGTGGCGAACGCGCGGACATACGCGTCGTCGGCGCGGGGGGGCATGTTGAACCAGGGATCGGCGTCGAGCTCGTTCGCCAGCTCCACCATGGACTCCACCGACACGCCGTTGACCGCCGGCTCGCTCGGCGAGCCCCCCGGCCCCGAGCTCTGCCGGGCCGAGTCGACGGGGCGGGCGTCACCGGCGGTGCGGACGGTCGAGCCGTTGGTCTCCTGCCAGGGCATGAAGCGGATCGTGGAGAAGGGATCGAGACGCTCGAGAAACAGCGGATGGAAGGGGGAGAACGGCGCCCCCGGCTGCCACACCTCGCCGGCGAAGCTCTTCCCCTTCCAGTCGGGCATCCAGACGTGGATCCCGCGGACCGGATCGGCGGGATCGGTCGACTCGATGCGGACGAGGATGCCGGAGTTGGTCGGCGTCACCGCCAGCTCCGCGCGGTGGACGCCGTCGGGCCCGGTGCTCGTGGAGATCACCCGGGCGTCGAAGCCGAAGCTCACCGCGCCCGAGCCCTGCCACTGGGCGTGGTAGGTCCCGGCGGCATAGCCGCCGACGTCCCTGAACAGCAGCGTGGCCGCCTGGTGGCGGAAGGTGCGGCCGTTCTCGGTCCAGGTCTCGAGTCGTGTCACCTCCCCCTTGGCGTTCACGGAGAGCGGATGGGCGTCGCCCACGTCCCAGCTCACGGCGCCGCTGGCCACGTCGACGGCCTGCGCGATCCAGGGCCGCGACGCCTGGAAAGCGTCGGTGAAGGTCCAGGCGGGGGACCAGTCGACGACGCTCTCGACGTTCATCCCCACCTGCATCGGCGTCGCGGCGAACATCGTCCGCGGCTCGAGCGCCTCCGCAGCGACGACGCAGCGGGCCCCCGAGCCACGCCGCGCGCGGCGTTTCGCCCCGGCGGACGCCGCAGAATCGAACAACCGCCCCCACCGTCGCAGCATCCCCATCGGCCCGAATCCTCCCGGCTCCCGGCACGCAAGCGGCCGAGGGCCAACGACTTGCGTCTCCCCACGACGTGCACTCGAGCCCCCGACGGAGCCCCCGCCTGCGTTCGAGCAAGCCGCGTGCCGAAGCGGCTCTCCTCGGAAAAAGTCCGCAGCGGCGCGACGCTGCCTCACCGCACCCAGCGGTGGGCGTGTGAGAAGGAATGGCAGTACCAGCTTCCCTTGCCGAACGGCCGCAGATGGATGCCGCAGGGGATGCGGTGGCCCCGAGAGTCCTTGATCTTTCCGCCGGTCGAATCGATCACCAACGGCACGCCGTCGGGGCTTTCGGCACAGTTCCCCACCCACATGATCACGTGCGTGACCTTCGTCCGTTCCCGGTTGCCGATGTAGAGCAGATCGCCCGGCAGGAGCTTGCCGCAGAGGTCCGCATACCACTCGCCCGGGCTTCCTCCGGGCCGGTGGATCGTCTCGGCGTGGATCTCGCCGTGCGACGACGGCGCCTTGGTGAGCGAGGCCTGTTTGTGGACGTCGGTGTTCAGGTGGATGCCGAGGGCCCAGTTGTAGTTCCAGCCGCTGTAGTTGCTGCAGTCGAGCCCCTTGCC
>CAWUOA010000221.1:0-5691 GCA_963923225.1 uncultured Planctomycetaceae bacterium | reverse complement strand
CCCGCGACGCGCCTTTGAGAATGTAGTCGTGGGCCCCGGCAGCGACCGCACGGGCTACGTAGGTGGGGTTGTCGAAGGTCGAGAGCATCACCACCCGTACTGCCGGCATGTCCGCGCGAATCTTTTCCAGCGCCGTCAACCCGTCCTTGCCCGGCATGCGGATGTCGAGGAGAACGACGTCGGGCTTGAGCTTCCGCACGAGCTTGAGGGCCTCCTCGCCGTTGGCCGCCTCGCCGACGATTTTCACTTCGGAGCCCGCAAGCAGGCTCACGAGCCCGCGGCGCACCACTTCATGGTCATCGGCGATCACGACTTTGACGGACATGGGCCCTCCCCTCGGTCGAAACGTCTCGAGCGTTCGTTGTGCGATTGGCCGATGTCCGCGATTCGGACACCGACGGGTTCATCCTAACCGCCGTCCTGCCGAGGAACAATGACTCGGGGGGGGCACGAAGGCCCTCGCACACCTGAAAGACCGGCCAGACACCTCGGCGGCGGGGTCTCGGGAGGATCGCGTCCCGCCCCGCCTCAGGCCCCGCGCACGGCCTCGCCATCGCGGCGGGCTTCGTCCAACAACGTGCCGGCCCCCGCCGCGAGGAGCGATTCGGCGACACGTGCTCCGAGTGCCTCGGGCATCTCGCCCACCAGCCGTCGCGCCGACACCTCGACCCGGTCCACGCCCTCACCTCGAGGCCCGAGGACGCACGCCCCGAGCACGAGGCTCCCCTCCTCGCTCCTGGCCCAGGCACCGATCGGCGCCAGGCATCCGCCGGCGAGCCGGGCCAGGCACGCGCGTTCGGCTTCGATGGCGGCATGCGATTCGGCGTCGTCGATCTCCATGACGATGCTTCGTGCGCGCGCGTCGTCCGACCGCACCTGGACCACCAACGCGCCCTGGCCGATCGCCGGCCAGAACGCCGTGGGCCGGAGGAGCTCCGTGATCCTCGAGGCGAGCCCCAGCCGCTCGAGCCCGGCGGCGGCGAGGATCAGACCGTCGCAATCGCCCCGGTCGAGCCGCGACAGGCGGGTATCGACGTTGCCCCGCACGGCGCGGGGCACCAGATCGGGTCGCAGGCGCTTCAATTGCATCACCCGGCGGACGCTCGAAGTCCCGACCACCGCCCCGGCGGGCAATTCGGAGAGCGTCCGCGCCGTTCGGCCCACGAACGCGTCGAAGGGAGTCGCACGCAGGGGCACACAAGCCAGCGACAGCCCCTCGGGCACCGCCGTCGGCAGGTCCTTGAGGCTGTGGACGGCGGCGTCGATGCGTCCCTCGAGAAGTGCCCGCTCGAGCTCCCGCACGAAGACGCCGTCGCCTCCGCCGATGCCGGCGATCGGCACGTCGGTGGCGACGTCGCCTCGCGTCGAGACCAGTTCGATGACCACGTCGTGGCCGCGGGCCCGAAACTGGTCCACCACCCAGCCGGTCTGCGTCCGGGCAAGCGCGCTGGCACGCGTCCCGACGCGCATCGTCGTTCCCATGGTCCGTACGTCCATCCCTGCCTCCACCGTTTCAGCCAACCGACCGCCCGTCGGCGGGCACTTCATCGTCTCCATCATGGTCCGCGCGGGCGACGACCGCCACGAAGACCGCCTCCGCCCCCGCCGCGGCGAGCGTCCTGCAGCAGGCCGCGATCGTACCTCCGCTGGTCACGACGTCGTCGACCAGCAGCAACCGCCGGCCGGCGACGCCGTCGGATCGAGTGACGAAGGCTCCCCGCACCGCCCGCCTCCGCTCGCCCAGGGGGAGCCGATTCTGCATCACCGTCGCCCTGCGGCGGCGCAAGAGCCGGACGCAGGGCGCGTCCGCGGCCCGCGCGATCGACGCGCCGAGGACGTCGGCGGTGCTGCCCCCACGGAGAAGGCGGCGGCGCCAGTGCATCGGCACCGGCACCACCGCATCGACCTCCCAGGTGGCGATCGTGGGGCCGTGTCGGGCATGGAGGAGGCGGCCGAGGCCGTCGGCGATGTCTCGGGCCCCCGGGCGTTTCGCCCGCAGCACCGCCTCGCGCAGTTCCCCCTGGTATCGCCCCAGGATCACGATGCCGTCGTGGTCGGCCCGGCGTCCACGACACCCGCGGCACCCTGTCCCGGGCCCCGGACAGCCGCAGCGGAGGCACCTCGCCTCGTCGCCGCCGAACCCCGCGACGCAGGCCGTGCAGAACCCGGTGGCATCGAGCCCCCGTCCGGTCTCCCCATCGGCTCCGTCCTCCCAGGCGTTCCCCTCCCGACGGCACAGCCGGCAGCGGGGAGGGAAGAGGAGATCGATCCCGGCGGCCAGCCATCCTGCGGCGAAACGGCCCGGGGAGGGTGGCATCCGCGACTCCTGCAACATCCCCGGCCACGTTGACCCCGCGGGAGGACGCCCCTATTCTCCCGCCGGAAAGTGTGTCCCACCGCCTGAAAGTGCCACCGACCGGCGTTCGCCGCCGTCGTCGGCACCCGCCCGCCCATGCTCATCGACCGTTACATCGCCCGTGCCCAGCTGAACGCGTTCATCATCGTGTTCGTCAGTCTCGCAGGGCTGACGTTCGTTGTCGACGCCTTCACCAACATGGAGGAGTTCCTGGCGCACGCCTCGGAAGGGGGGGGGCTGTGGAAGGTCCTCGGCAAGTACTACGGCTACCGTCTGATCTCGTTCTTCGACGCGACGAGCCCCGTGATCTCGTTGGCCAGCGCCATGTTCGCGCTGTCGTGGCTCGAGCGGCACAACGAGCTCACGGCCCTCCTCGCCGCCGGCATCACCCGCTGGCGCATCGCCCGTTCGGCGATCGTGTTCGCGGCCCTGGTGGCCGGCGTCGCGGCGTTCAACAGGGAGGCCGTCCTGCCCCGGATCCGCGAGGCGTTCTCACGCAACGCCCAGGACCTGCGCGGTGACAAATCCCAGCCGTTCGAGGCCCGTTACGACCACGAGACCGAGATCCTGTTCCGCGGACGTGCCGTGCAGGTCGGCCCCCGTCGCATCGAGGCGCCCAGCCTCCTCCTCCCCCAGCCCCTCGGGGACATCGGCACCCAGATCGATGCCGCGGAGGCCGTCTGGCAGCCTGCCGACGCCCGGCACGCCGCCGGCTACCTCCTCTCCGGGGTGCGCGAGCCAGCGGACATCGACCGCCTCGGCTCGGTCACCTTCGGAGACCGGACGCTCGTCGCCACACGGAGGGACGCCGAGTGGCTCGAGCCCGGCCAGTGTTTCGTCGCGAGCGACGTCACCTTCGAACAGCTGATCGGGTCGGCGAATTGGAGCCAGTATTCCTCCACGCCGGAACTGGTGGCGGCGATCGCCAATCCCAGCCTCGGCGTCGGCCCCGACGTCCCCTTGCGCGTCCACGCTCGCATCGTCTCGCCCTTCCTCGACATGACGCTGGCGATGCTCGGCATCCCACTGGTGCTCGGACCGAACCGGCGGGGGATCTTCGTCGCCGTGGGGCTGTGCGTGGCGATGACGGTGCTGTTCTTTCTCGTGTCCCTCGGCTGCCACGCCGCCGCCGCCGCGGCGATCCTCTCCCCGACGGCCGGTGCCTTCCTCCCCCTCCTCCTCTTGGCTCCGCTGGCCGCCTGGCGAGCCCAGCCGATGTGGCAGTGACCGGACCATCGGAGCGATCGTGCGGAGCGTGACGGTCGTGCGGACCTGGCCGCCGCCACGTCTTCTCCCGCGCGGCCGATTCCCTTGCGCCACCGGCGGCGCTTGCCGCACCCTCCCTCCTTCGCCAGGCCTTTTTTCTCGACCCGGCCGCCCCTGCCTGCCGATGTTCCTGGAGGGAGGACGCCGCCACGGCGTCTGTCCCAGACAGGCAAAGGAGTGCCCGGCCATGCGGATCAACACCTCCCGCTTCGGCCGCATCGACGTCGATGCGGCCGATGTCATCAGCTTTCCCAGCGGACTGCCCGGCCTCGAGGGCTGCCGTGAGTGGGCGTTGCTCGCCGACTCGTCGAACGACGCGCTGGGGTGGCTGCAGAGCACGACGCATGGCGACGTCGCCCTGGCCGTGGTGAGCCCGAGACGATTCGTGCCCGGCTACCAGGTGCGCATCCCGCGCAGCGAGCTTTCGCCGCTGGCGATCAACGATCTCCGCCAGGCGCAGGTGGTGGTCGTGGTCGGCAGCAACGGCACGACCCTCACCCTCAATCTCAAAGCGCCGATCGTCATCAACCTCGAAGCCCGCACCGGCCGTCAGGTCGTTGCAAGCGGCGAGCTGCCGATGCAGTACGAATTGCCGAGCGCGACGCCCGGCCTGAAAAAGAGTGCATAATGACAGTGTCAGCCGACAGGGGAATGTCGGCTCCACGACAGGATCAGGAAGGATCGACCGATGCTCGTGCTCTCCAGACAGCGTGATGAAAGCATCATGATCGGCGACAACATCGTCGTCACGATCGTGGACATTCGGGGAGACAAGGTTCGCCTCGGCATCAATGCCCCTTCCGAGATCCCGGTCCACCGCCAGGAGGTCTACGAGGCGATCCAGAGGGAGAACCTCCGTGCGGCCAGGCTCGAGCCCCGCGACACCGAGGGGCTCGGTCGGATCACCGACCGTGGCACCGCCCAGGCGCCGAAGAAGCCCGGCGAGCCGCCCCGTCGCTGACCGGCGGCGGTGGAGTCCTCCCCCGTCCAGGCCGCGGACGACGTCGCGCGGTGGAGTCGCCGCGGAGGACCGTTTTCCCCTCGCCGCGATCAGCCTCCCGCGAAGTAGTCGGGCTCGTGGCCCGGCTTCCACTTGACGTTGCACCCGATGCTCGGGTGCTGATCGGCGACGGGGCTGGCCCCTTCGAGGAGGGCATCGAGGGCGCGCCGCAGATCGCCGCCGGTCACCGGGACGCCGTTGCCGGGCCGGCTCGCGTCGAGTTGACCACGGTACACGAGCCGGCGGGCGCCGTCGAAGAGGTAGAAGTCGGGCGTGCAGGCGGCCCGATAGGCATGGGCCACCCCCTGGGTCTCGTCGCAGAGGTAGGGGAACGGATAGCCGCGCTGCTCCGCCTCGTGGACCATCTGCTCCGGCGAATCGGCCGGGTGCGTGGCGGCGTCGTTGGAGTTGATGGCGGCGAATCCGATCCCGCGCGGGAGATAGTCCCTTCCCAGCGCCGCCAGTTCGTGGGCGACGTGCTTCACGAACGGACAGTGATTGCAGATGAACATCACCACCGTGCCCCGCGGGCCGGCGACGTCTTCGAAGCCGAGCACGCGGCCGTCGACGTTGGGAAGTTCGAAACCGGGGGCGGGCGTGCCCAGCGGAAGCATGGTGCTCAAGGTCTTGACCATGGCGGGGGTGTCTCCCGGGTGTCGGGGCGTGTCGGTCAGGTGCGGAACAGGCGGCGGGCGTTGGCGGTGGTGGCGGCGGCGAGGGCCTCGAGCGTCTCGCCGCGGGCCAGTGCGACGCAGCGAGCGGTATGGACGACGTTCGCCGGTTCGTTGCGTTTCCCCCGCAGCGGCTCGGGGGAGAGGAACGGACTGTCGGTCTCGACCAGGAGGCGGTCGGCGGGGACCCCGCGGACGACGTCGCGGAGCGCCGCGGAGGAGCGGAAGGTGACCATCCCGGCGAAGCCGAGGTGACAGCCGAGATCGACCGCCTCGGCCGCCTCCGCCGCGGTCCCGGTGAAGGCGTGGAGGATGGCGGAGAGGGGCCCCTTCCTCAGCGCGGAGCGGATCACCACCAGGACGTCGGCGATGCTGTCGCGGGTGTGGACCACCAAGGG
>CAWUOA010000220.1:0-5758 GCA_963923225.1 uncultured Planctomycetaceae bacterium | reverse complement strand
CTCCCCGGCTACGTCGTGCTGACCAGCGCCACCGGCACCAGCGGCGGGGCGAGCAACTACGGCTCCGGCTTCCTCCCCACGCTCTACGGCGGGATCCCTTTGCGCAACACCGGCGACCCGGTGCTGTACCTCGCCAACCCCAAGGGGATCGACCGGGAGAGCCAGCGTGCGGCGCTCGACGCGATCCACCGGCTCAACGACCTGGCCCTCGAGGCGGTGGGCGATCCGGAGATCGCCTCGCGGATCCAGGCCTACGAGATGTCCTACCGGCTGCAGTCGAGCGCACCGGAGCTGATGGATCTCTCGCGCGAGCCCAAGCATGTCCTCGACCGCTACGGCATCGTCGACCCGGCCCAGCCCGGCTACGCCCGCAACTGCCTCCTCGCCCGCCGGCTCCTCGAGCGCGGCGTGCGCTTCGTGCAGCTCTTCCACGAGGCCTGGGACACCCACGGCGACCTCGTCAACCGGATGAAGAAGAACGCCGAGGACACCGACCGGGCCTCGGCGGCGCTCGTGATGGACCTGGCCGAGCGCGGCCTCCTCGACGACACGCTCGTCTCCTGGGGGGGGGAGTTCGGCCGCACGCCGATGAATCAGGGGGGAAGCGACGGCCGCGACCACCACAACCGGGCCTTCTCGATGTGGATGGCCGGCGGCGGCGTGAAGGGGGGCCACGTCCACGGCGCCACCGACGACTTCGGTTTCAACGTCGTGGCCGATCCGGTCCACGTTCACGACCTGAACGCCACCTTCCTCCATCTCCTCGGCCTCGACCACCTCCGCCTCACCGTCCGCCACCAGGGTCGCGACTACCGCCTCACCGACGTCGCCGGCGAGGTCGTGCGCGGGATCCTGGCCTAGGACGCGCTCTTCCGGCGCCACGATCACACCCTCTTCCACCCAAGGGGTTCGAGATGACGACTGTGCAGCGTGTCGCGGCGGTGTTCCTGGCCATGGTCGCGATCGCGGCAGGCTCGACCGCGGCGAGCGCGGGCGAGTCTCGAGACACGATCCGGCGCGAGAACGCGTTGCCCGGTGCGGTCGACTGGCAACTCACGAAGGTCGGCCTGCGCAACGACGTCCGGGCCCGGGGGATCGAGGGCTACTGCTCCCGGCAGAGCGTGAAGGCGGGGGAGCGGATCGACTTCTTCGTCTCCACCGACCCGCCGGCCCCGTTCCGGCTCGAGATCTTCAGGCTCGGCTTCTACGGTGGCCGCGGGGCCCGTCTCATGACCACGCTCGGCCCCTTCGATGGCGTCGTGCAGCCCGATCCCGAGCCGGGGGAGAAGGATCTCCACGAGTGCCGCTGGCAGGCCTCGACGGGCCTCGTCATCCCCGACGACTGGACCAGCGGCGTCTACCTCGGCCGGCTCACCGTCATTCCACCCGACGACGCCCATGCCGCATGGCAGAGCTCCGTCGTGTTCATCGTCACCGACGACCGCCCCGCCGACATCCTCGTCCAGTGCTCCGACAACACCTGGAACGCCTACAACGCCTGGCCGAGCCACTACTCCCTCTACACCCACCCCAAGGGGACGAGCGGGCCGTGGGCCGCGACGAGCTTCGACCGCCCCTACGGCCGCTACGCGCAGTTCACGAGCGTGGTCAACGATCCGCTCTCGATCGGGGCCGGGGAGTTCCTGTCGTTCGAGTTTCCGCTGGCCTACTTCCTCGAGGAGCATGGCTACGACGTGAGCTACGTCTCGAACTCGGACATGCTCACCCCCGACCGCGGCAAGAAGTGCAAGGCCTTCATCAGCGTCGGCCACGACGAATACTGGGACCGGCGGCAGTTCGACAGCGTGACGGCGATGCGCGACGCCGGCGTGAGCCTGCTCTTCCTCTCGGGCAACTCCGTCTGCTGGGTGACGCCGCTGGAGCCCGCGCACGACGGCCGGCCCGAGCGCGTCATCTCCCGGGCCGGCCCCTACGGCGGCCAGTCGGCCTCCGCGGTCGAGCGGGCCGAAGCCAACGGCCCTTTCGCCCTCCAGGGGCCTGACGAGGGCTATTTGATCGGCGCACGGAACGTCGAACCGGTCAACGGCGGCGGCGACTGGGTCTGCACCAAGCCCGACCACTGGATCTTCGCCGGCACCGGCATGAAGGCGGGAGAACGGATCCCGGGGCTCGTCGGCTGGGAGTACCACGGCGATCCTCCCTCCGACATTCCCGGTCTCGAGGTCGTGGCGGAGGGAACGGCGCTGGTCGGCGGGGACCGACCGCAACATTGGACCGCCACGGTCTACCCCGGCCCCAAGGGGAACGTCGTCTTCAACGCCTCGACGATCTTCTGGGCCCAGGGGCTCTCCTCGCCCCCCGGCCACACGCTCCCCTGGTCGCACTGGACGCGTCCGCACGGGCCCGACGCCCGCGTGCAGCGAATCACGCACAACGTCCTGGCGCGGGCCCTCGCCCCCGCCACGAGCGGGCTGCCACGCGTGGAAGAGGCCCGCACGATCCACGACGCCGCGCCCCATGCGGCGTTCACCGATCTGGTCCGCTTCGGCGATCGGTTCATCTGCGTCTTCCGCGAGGCCGAGGCGCATGTCGGCGGCGACGGAAAGATCCGCGTGCTCGCCTCCGCCGACGGCACGGCGTGGGAGTCGCTGGCCGTCGTCGCCGAAGAGGGGATCGATCTCCGCGACCCGAAGGTCTCCGTCACCCCCGACGGCCGGCTGATGCTCGTGGCGGGCGGAAGCGAGTACCGCGGCGGCACGAAACTCCTCGGCCGCCAGCCACGCGTCGCCTTCTCCGCCGACGGCCGCACCTGGTCGGCGCCGAAGCGCGTCCTCGCCGAGAACGACTGGCTGTGGCGTGTCACCTGGCACGAAGGCACCGCCTGGGGCGTGGCCTACCGCACCGGCGCACCGGAGGGCACGCCGGAGGACACCGGCGAATGGACCACCACCCTCTACAAGAGCCCCGACGGCCTTTCCTGGCAGCCGGTGACCGTGTGGGACATCCCCGGCCGGCCCAACGAGACCACCCTCCGCTTCCGTGCCGACGGCACGGCGATGGCGCTGGTGCGCCGTGAGAGCGGCGACCGGCAGGGCTGGTTCGGCAGCGCCGCGCCGCCGTACCGCGACTGGACCTGGAAACCGATCGGCCGGGGGATCGGCGGCCCCGAATTGATCGTCCTGGCCGACGGGCGGATCGTGGCGGCCGGCCGCGACTACCGCCCCGGCGGCACGGTGACGGCGATCGACTTCCTCGATCCGGCCAGCGCCGCCTGGCCGGCCCGCGTGGCGCTGCCCAGCGGAGGCGACACGAGCTACCCCGGCCTCGTCGAGCACGAAGGCAGCCTGTGGATGAGCTACTACGCCTCCGAAGGGGGCCGCTCCACGGTCCGCTTCGCGAAGGTGGCCATCCCAGCTCCGTGAGCCGCTCGCTGGCGCGGGCTCACTCGAGGATCGTGACGGCGTCGGCCGGGCCGCCGAACATCGCCGGCAGCGGCATGTCACGGAATCCGGGCCCCGCACCGGCGCCGAGGCGCACCTGGAAGCGCTCGAGCGGACGCTCGCCAAGGCTGTCGCGCCAGGCGATGCCGGCCCGCGCCGCCGCGAACGCGCGCCTGCCGGGCGAGGCGATTTCGAGCGCGAAGGTACCGGCCCGATTCGGCGTGGCCCACATCGGCGGCACCTCGACGAGGAGCCCGCCCGGCAGCGGACGGACCTTCACCTCGCGGCCGTCGAACCAGCCCCGCACGGCGGTGGCGGCGAGCCCCTCGCCGCGGAGAAAGACCTCGAAGCCGTCGTTGGCCGCGGCCTGCGAGGGCACGATCACAGCCCGGCACCAGAGGGGCGCCTCCGCCGGCGCGGCGCCCGCCCGATCGAGCGCGTCGGCCGGCGTCGGAAACCCGACGCCCTGGCGATGCACCGTCACCCAGCGGAGCGCGGGATCGAGCGGGTCGCGGTCGTCGAGCGAGGCCGGCACCGGAAGCCCCGCGGCCACGTGCAAGGCGCTCGTGATCACGCGCTCGACCTCGGGGCGGGCGAGATCGTCGGCATGGCCGACCGAGGTGTAGATCGAGAGTCCGCCGTCGGGGCGGGTGTACGAGGTGAGCACCGGCTGCGCGGGCTCGCCGGGAATCGCTCCGGTGGCGAGGACGAGCGTGTCGGACGAAGCCGGCGCGATCTTGTAGAGCGAGCCGGCCTGGGGAAGCGAGCCCTCCTGCGGGAGTCCGGTGAGGAGCGGATTGCCGGCGGCCCCCGGAGCGAGCGCGAGCGTGGAACGAATCTCGTTGCCGAAGTGGCCGGAATAGACGATCCCGAAGACGTCGCGGTCGAAGCCGACCCACGACTCGCGGCCGTCGAGGGCCTCCTTCGGCTCCCAGGCATGGCTCGCCGTGCGGATGCCGACGATCGGCTTGCCGGCGGCGAGAAACGCCTTCAAGCCCGCCATCTCGGCGGGGAGCAGACCGCGGCGGCGCGCCGAGAGGAGGAGCACGTCGGCGTCGGCCAGGCCCGCGAGGCCCGGCACCGAGTTCGGATCCCCCTTGGCGACATGGTGCTCGACGACGCGGAACGCCTTCCCGAGCCGCTTCCGCGCGAACGCGGGGAGCGTGCGGTGCGAGCCGTACTCCTCCTCGGCGATCACCAGGGCCACCGTCGGCCGGGTGTCGCGTGGCGAGCGGAAGGCCTTCCCGTCGCCCAGGATCTGCTCGCTCGACACCGTCGGGCAGACGTACCGCTCCACGTGCTCCACCATCCGGTCGGTGCCGGTGAAGTGATCGACCCACGGCCACTGGGCGGGGTCGTACATCGTGTCGGTGAGGTCGCGGACGAGGGCCACGTCCAGGCCCGCCTCGTGAATCCGCCTCAGGCCGAAGGGCCGGCCGAGGACGCACATGTTCAGATGCACGCCGACCAGCAGCACGTGGCGGATGCCACGGGCGGCGAGCACGCGGGCCACCTCGGCGCCGTCGTCGCTGATCCAATCGCAGTTGGCGTTGATCGGCACGAGCGGCGACTGCATCTTCCAGGGCATCTTCGGATTCCGCCCCAGCTTCTCGAGCTCCGCCGCCCAGGCCGCATGCGCGGCCGGCTCGTCGTCCTCGCCGCCGAGCGACTGATCGAGCGGATACTCGCTCGCCGCCTCCCCCGGCAGCGCCGAGCACCATCCGGCCCTGGCCGACGGCGGCGGCTCGAAGCCGGCGGGGAGCTTTTTCGCGACGAGCTCCTGCACACGCTGCCGCGCCGGATGGTTTTCGTACGACTTCATGCAGTCGCTCGGCGAGTGGATCACGGTGCCACCGCCAGCCCGCACCTTGTCGCACACGCGCGCGATCCGCGGCGCGAACTCCTCGAGCCGCTCGACGGCGTTCCTGCAGTGGTGGTAGTCCCACACGTCGCAGACGACGACCGCCGTCTCCTCCGCTTTCCACTCCGCCGGCGTCTCCACCGTCCGCCACCAGGAGCGGTCGTCGCTGCCCGGCTCGCGCGTGCGGAGCGTGAGCTTCCAGGGGCCCCGCTCCTTCGGCGAGTCGGCCTTGCCGATCTCGGCGGCGCCCGAGGACGCGCCGAGTATCGCCGCGACACCGATGGCCAGAGCGAAGCCGAGCGAAGCGGCGCCGAGCGTGTCGCGAGCCGTCATGGGAACTCCTTCGCGGTCGGGCTTTCGTGGGAGGGAGCGGCACCGGGCCGGTTGCCCGCGCTCCCTCCGGCAAGATACCGTACTCCGGGGGGTTTTGGGTGCGCGGACACGCGCCGCTCCCCCTCTGCCACCGTTCCCCCGGAGCGCCGTCGATGCCCCGCAC
>CAWUOA010000219.1:0-5767 GCA_963923225.1 uncultured Planctomycetaceae bacterium | reverse complement strand
CTTCGTCGCCAGCACCCACGACTTCCTCCTCGTGTTCACCACGCTGGGGAAGGTGTTCACGCTGCGCGTCTTCGAGCTGCCCGAGCTCGCCCGCGACGCCAAGGGGAGGGCGCTGGTCAACCTCCTGGAGTTCGAGGCCGGGGAGAAGGTCGCCGACTGCCGTGCGGTGGGCGGCTTCGACGAGCCGGGGCAGTACCTCATGCTCGCCACCCGCAGTGGCGTGGTGAAGAAGACCGCGCTCGAGGAATACAAGCGGCGCCGCACCAAGGGGTTGATCGCGGTCAAGCTCCGCGAGGGGGACGAGTTGGTCGACGCCGTCATCACCCGGCCCGGCGACGAGCTGGTCCTCTCCACGGCCAAGGGGATGGCGATCCGTTTCCCGGAGTCGGACGCCCGTCCGATGGGCCGCGACACCAGCGGCGTCCGCGGCATCAAGCTCTCCTCCGGCGATCGGCTGGTGGGCATGGTGGTGGCCGACCCCGAGGCGACTCTGCTCACCGTCTGCGAGTACGGCTACGGCAAGCGGACCCCGTTCGGGCCGGGCACCGAACTCAGCGGCCCCGGCCCCGACGGCGACGCCGGCGAGGCCGAGCCGGAGAACGAGCCCGCCGGCGACGCCGACGAGGCGGGGGAAGATGGGGGCGACGGCGCCTCCAGCGGCATGCGCTACCGCACCCAGCACCGTGGCGGCAAGGGCGTGCGCGACATCAAGGCCACCAAGCGCAACGGCGACGTCGTGTCCGTGGTCGCCGTCAAGGACGGCGACCAGGTCCTGATGATGACGTCGCGCGGCAAGATCCAACGGGTCAACGTCGCCGAGATCAAGGCCATCGGCCGCAACACGCAGGGGGTGCGGATCATGCGCCTCGACGAGGGGGACACGCTCGCCGCGGTGGTGCCGGTGCCGGCGAGCGACCAGGACGACGGGGATGCCGGCCCGGTCGCCGAGGACGCCGCTCCTCCCGCGGCGGAGTGAACATCCCTCAGGGCAGGGCGGCTCCCCCTTTCGATCGACGACTCCGAGGTACCGATGAAGATCGCCGTGGTGGGAACCGGTTATGTGGGGCTCGTGTCGGGGACCTGCTTCGCCGACAGCGGCAACGTCGTCACCTGCCTCGACATCGACGCGGCGAAGGTCGAGAGGCTCAGCCGCGGCGAGGTGCCGATTTACGAACCCGGGCTCGACGAGCTCGTCGAGCGCAACTCCCGCGCCGGGCGGCTCAAGTTCACCACCGACGCCGCGACGGCCCTCGCCAAGGCGGAGATCGTGTTCCTGGCGGTGGGGACTCCCCCGGCCGCCGATGGCTCGGCCGACCTTTCGGCGCTGTGGAAAGTCGTGGAGACGATCGCCCCTCACCTCCGCCCCGACTGCGTCGTCGTCACCAAGAGCACGGTCCCGGTGGGCACCTGTGCCGGGATCGAGCGCCGGCTCCTCGCCGCGACCGGACGTGAGTGCCGGGTGGCGAGCAATCCCGAGTTCCTGAAGGAAGGGGCGGCGATCGAGGACTTCCAGAAGCCCGATCGCGTGGTGGTGGGCGTGCGGCGACCGGCGGACGCGGACGTGCTCCGGGCCCTCTACGCCCCCTACCTGCGCACCGAGCATCCTTTCCTGGCGATGTCGCCGGAGAGCGCGGAGATGACGAAGTACGTCGCCAACGCGCTGCTCTCCACGAAGATCAGCTTCATCAACGAGGTGGCGAACCTCTGCGAGCGCATCGGCGCCGACATCGACGACGTCCGTCGCGGCATCGGCCACGACGCCCGGATCGGTTTCGCCTTCCTCTTCCCCGGCGTGGGGTACGGAGGAAGCTGCTTCCCCAAGGACGTGCAGGCCCTGGCCGCGGTCGCCCGCTCGAGTGGTGTCGTGCCGCGGATCCTGACGAGCGTCCACGAGACCAACGTCGCCCAGAAGCAGGTGCTGGGGGCCAAGATCTCGGCCCATTTCGCCGGCCATCTCCAGGGTCGGCGGATCGCCCTCTGGGGGTTGGCGTTCAAGCCGCGCACCGACGACGTCCGCGACGCTCCGGCGATCGACCTCCTGGAACACCTCCTCGCCGGCGGGGCGAAGGTGACGGTCCACGATCCGGAGGCGATCGCGAACGTCCGTGCGATCTACGGCGACCGGATCGGCTACGCCGCCGGGCCGATGGAGGCCCTCGACGGGGCGGAGTGCCTGGCGATCGTCACCGAGTGGAACGACTACCGCCGACCCGACTTCGACGAGATGGCGTCGCGGATGGCGGCCAAGGTGATCTTCGACGGCCGCAATCTCTACGCGCCGGCCGAGATGCGCGACCGTGGTTTCATCTATCACTGCATCGGCAAGGCGCCGGTGATTTCGTGACGGGCTCTCCCGTGCGCTGGCAGCCGGGGGCCCGGTCGGACGGGGCCCGCGCGGGCGTGCTGGTCACCCCTCGAGGCTCCGTGCCGACGCCGTTGTTCATGCCGGTGGCGACGGCGGCCACGGTGAAGGGCGTCGACATCGGCCGTGTCCGCGGCACCGGGGCGGGGATGCTGCTCGGCAACGCCTACCACCTCCACCTACGCCCCGGCGAAGGGGTGGTGGAAGCGTCCGGGGGAATCGCGCGATTCATGGGCTGGGACGGCCCCACGCTCACCGACAGTGGGGGATACCAGGTGTTCAGCCTGGCCCGCCAGGTGACGGTGACGGAGGAGGGGGCGTTCTTCCGTTCGCACCTCGACGGCAGCCCGGTGGCGTTCACGCCGGAAGCGTCGATGCGGATCCAGCAGGCGATCGGCGCCGACGTCGCGATGCAACTCGACCACGTCATCGGCCTGCCGGCGGATCGATCCGCCGTCGAGGAAGCGATGCGCCGTTCGCTCCGCTGGGCCGAACGTTGCCGCGCGGCGCACGATCGCCCCGACCAGGCGCTGTTCGCCATCGTCCAGGGAGGCCTCGACGCCGACCTCCGTGCGGAGAGCGCGGCGACGCTCTCCGCGATGGACTTTCCCGGATATGCCGTGGGAGGGCTGTCGGTGGGCGAGGGGCACGAGGCGATGGTGGCCACCCTCCGTGGGACGGTGCCGTTGCTTCCCGCGGACAAGCCCCGCTACCTGATGGGGGTCGGCCAGCCTGCCGACATCGTCGCCGCCGTCGGTGCGGGGATCGACATGTTCGACTGCGTCCTCCCCACCCGCTGCGGCCGCAACTCCCTGGCGTACACGTTCGGCGGACAGGTGAGGCTCCGCAACGCCAGGCACGCCCGCGACCCCCGGCCGCTCGAGGCCGGGTGCCCCTGCCCGGCCTGCCGGCACGGCCGCGACTATCTGCGCCACCTCTTTCTCGCCGGGGAGATGCTCGGGCCGGTGCTCCTCTCGATCCACAACCTCACCTTTTACCAGCGGCTGGTGGCGCGGCTGCGCGAGGGGATCGTCGCGGGCCGTTTCGCCGAGGTGGCCCGGGAGACGGTCGCAGGCTGGACGTGCCCAGCCTGACGCAGGGGGTTCCGGGGCCGTCGGTCGCTCCACCCGGCCGGGCGGTGCGTCGCTCTTGTCGCTGCCGCGACGCCACCGATACATTGAGGGTTTCGCCGGTTTCACCGCATTCACCCCTCGTGCCGTTCCCTGGCCCACCCGGCCGGGGGCGCCTGCGTCATGCCGCCACCTTCGATCCTCTCCGCCGCGACGCCGCTGTTCGCCCAGGGGAAGGGGGTGCCCACCTCCCCGGCCGAGGCCCTCCTCCAGGTCCTCCCCTTCCTGCTGATCGGGGTGGCCGCGTGGGCGCTGCTCGTCAAGCCCGAACGTGATCGTTTCAAGAAGCAGCAGGACGTTCTCGCCGGGCTGAAGAAGAACGACCGGGTCCTCACCTCGTCGGGCATCTACGGCACCGTCGCCTCCGTCGATCGCGACGGTGGCCGTGTCGTGCTCAAGATCGACGAGGCGGCCAACGTCAAGATCCAGGTGGCCCTCTCCACGATCGCGTCGGTCCTCGACGCATCGAGCGAACCGGGCCAGTCCGGGGCCTGAAAGCCCCTCCGCACCCTTCCACGATCCGTTTCGAAAGCGAGTCCGCGAGTCATGATGCCCCTCCTCCTCCCCATCGCCCAGGCCGCCGCCGCCCTGCCCGACGCCGCCGCCGTCACGACGCTCCCCTGGTGGCGCAGCGGCTACGGCGCGTGGACGATCGCGCTGGCGACGATCATCGTGCCCACCGTGCTCTCATGGGTGCTGGCCAAGGCCCTCCGCGCCTCGGACATGTGGGGGCGGATCGCGACGGTGTTGACGGCGCTGGTGGCGGGGTTGGTGGTGATCGCCCTCGGCTGGCCGCCACGTCTCGGCATCGACCTCAAGGGGGGCGTGATCCTCGTCTACGAGATCGATACGTCGCGGCAGGCCGGAAACCAGGTCGACGACGCGATCGGCACCATCGAACGGCTCCTCAACGACCGAGAGGGGAAGCTCGGCACCGCCACACGCACCGCCGACGGCCGGATCGCCGTCACGCTCGACACGACCGACGCGGCGGCGCGGGAGTCGTTCGTCAAGGCGGTGGAGCAGGCCGACTTCGGCGGGGCCCAGGTGCGCCTGGCCGAGCCGGTCAAGTCCGGCGAGTCGCTCGGCCTGGTGTTCGACGTGCGCAGTCAGGCGGCTGCGGTCGACATGGACAAGCTCGTGGCGGCCGTCGCCCGTCGCGTGAATCCGGGCGGCCAGAAGGAAGTCACCGTCCGCCGCTACGGACTCGACCAATTGGAAGTCATCGTCCCTGAGGTCGATCAAGCGGAGGTCGATCTGATCAAGAAGATCGTCTCCAGTGCCGGCGTGCTCGAGTTCCGCATCACCGCCAACCGCGACGATCCCCGCCACCGCCGCGTCATCGAACTGGCCGAACGCTCCCAGGCCGAGCAGGTGGTCGACTCGAACTCCCCGGTGGGCCGCTGGGTGCAGCTCGACACGACGAAGTTCGACGCGGACGAGAACCGGGGCCTGGTGACGCGGCGGATGGCCGACGGCCGGGTCGAGGTCCTCGTCGTCCTCGACCGCTTCGACGTCACCGGCGGATACCTGACCCGCGCGGTGTCGAGCTTCGACCCACAGTCGCTCATGCCCTGCGTGAACTTCTCCTTCAACGCCGCCGGCGCGAGCCTGTTCAACGTCCTCACCGGCAGCAACCTGCCCGACCCCGCCAATCGCCTGCAGAGCCGGCTGGGCATCGTGCTCGACGGGGTGCTCCTGTCGGCGCCGGTCCTCCGCAGCGCCATCTCCTCCAGCGGTCAGATCACCGGCAACTTCCGCCAGCAGGACGTCGACTTCCTCGTCGGCGTCCTCAACGCGGGCAGCCTGCCCGCGGCCCTGCAGAGCGAGCCGATCAGCCAGCAGGGGATCAGTCCGCAGCTGGGCGCCGACACGATCCGTTCCGGTGCCCGCGCCATGGCCATGGCGACGATCGTGGTGCTCGCCTTCATGCTCGCCTACTACCGCTTCTCGGGATTCGTGGCCGACTTGGCGGTGCTCCTCAACATCGTCCTCGTCGTCGCCCTCATGATCTCGATCAAGGCGGCTTTCACGCTCGCCGGCCTGGCCGGCCTGGTGCTCTCCGTCGGCATGGCGGTCGACGCCAACGTGCTCATCTACGAGCGGATGCGCGAGGAGACAGAACGCGGAGCCGCGCTTCGGATGGCGATCCGCAACGGCTTCCAGCGGGCGTTCTCCACGATCCTCGACTCGAACCTGACCACCGTCATCACCGGCGTCGTGCTGTTCTTCATCGGCACCGACCAACTCAAGGGGTTCGCCGTCACCCTGATCC
>CAWUOA010000218.1:0-5783 GCA_963923225.1 uncultured Planctomycetaceae bacterium | reverse complement strand
TACACAAGGAGTATCGTCGGCAGCGTCAGATGTGTATAAGAGACAGCGACCCCGCCCACCCTTTCGACCTCGCCGAGGAGACGACGCCATGAAGAAGATCGAGGCCATCATCCGCCACTTCAAGCTCGAGGAAGTGAAGGACGCCCTCAACGCCGCCGGCGTCCGCGGCATGACCGTGACGGAGGTCCGCGGCTTCGGCCGTCAAAAGGGGCACACCGAGACCTACCGCGGCACCGAATACTCCGTCGACTTCCTGCCGAAGGTGAAGATCGAGGTGGCGGTCGCCGACGACGAGGCGCATCGCGTCATCGACACCATCGCCGGAGCCGCCCGCACCGGCCAGGTCGGCGACGGCAAGATCTTCGTCTCGGAACTCGTCGACGTCGTGCGCATCCGTACCGGAGAGACGTCCGGGGATGCGATCTGACTCAAAGGCCGCCCAGCCATCCATGGCCTGGGCGGCCTTTGCCTGCCCGTGAACGCCGAGGGTTCACGGGCAGGCGGCGGTCGCACGTCCCGGCGACCGTGGGCCTCCGCAGAGCGGAGGCCGTAGGTGGGCAGTGTCGCACGGGCGACGAGGCGCGACGTCGATGTCGCCTCGATCGCGGGCTCAGCCCGAGAGGGGACGGGTCATGTCGCCCGGGATCACCCAGCGGTCGTAGTCCTCGGCCGAAACGTAGCCCGAGGCGACCGCCGCCGCCTTGAGGCTCGTCCCCTCCACGTGGGCCTTCTTGGCGATCTTCGCGGCTTTCTCGTAGCCGATGTGGGTGTTGAGCGCCGTGACGAGCATCAGCGACTCGTCGAGGTGCTGCTTGATCCGGGAGAGGACCGGCTGGATGCCCGTCGCGCAGTGGATCCGCATCGAATCGCAGGCGTCGGCCATCAGGTCGGCGCTCTCGAGCACGTTGTGGATCATCACCGGCTTGTAGACGTTGAGCTGGAAGTTGCCCTGCGACCCGGCGAAGGCCACCGCGGCGTCGTTGCCGAACACCTGGGCGCAGACCATCGTCATCGCCTCGCACTGCGTCGGGTTGACCTTGCCGGGCATGATCGAGCTGCCCGGTTCGTTTTCCGGGATGGAGATCTCGCCGATTCCACAGCGCGGACCGGAGGCGAGCCAGCGGATGTCGTTGGCGATCTTGAGCAGGGCCATCGCCAGGCCGCGTTCCGCGGCGCTCACCTCCACCAGCGCGTCGTGTGCCGCCAGTGCCGCGAACTTGTTCGCCGCCGACACGAACGGATGGCCGGTCTCCGCGGCGATGAACCGGGCCGCCTCGTCGCCGAAACGGGGATGGGCGTTGAGTCCTGTTCCCACGGCGGTGCCGCCGATGGCGAGCTCGTAGAGGCCGGGGAGGGCACGCTCGATCCCGGCGATGCGGTCGTCGAGCTGGGCACGCCAGCTCGATACCTCCTGGCCGAGGGTGATCGGCGTGGCGTCCTGGAGGTGGGTCCGGCCGATCTTGACGATGTCGGCGGAGCGTCGTTCCAGGTCCGTGAACACGTCGCGCAGGCTCCGCACGGCGGGGAGGAGCCGGTCGTGGATCGTCTCCACCGCGGCGATGTGCATCGCCGTGGGAAACGTGTCGTTGGACGACTGGCCGCGATTGACGTCGTCGTTGGGATGGACGGGCGCCTTCGAGCCCATCGTCCCACCGGCCATCTCGATGGCCCGGTTGGAGATGACCTCGTTGGCGTTCATGTTCGACTGGGTGCCGCTGCCGGTCTGGAAGACGACGAGGGGGAAATGGTCGTCGAGCTTCCCGGCGATCACCTCGTCGGCGGCCCGAACGATGAGCCGCACCTTCTCAGGAGGGAGCTGTCCCAGTTCGCCGTTGGCGAGCGCCGCCGACTTCTTGAGGATCCCCAGCGCCTTCTTCACGGCCCGGCCCCACTGGAAGCGGTCGACGCCGATGCGGAAGTTGTCGCGGGATCGTTCCGTCTGGGCTCCCCAATAGCGGTCGGAAGCCACTTGGACGGCCCCCATGCTGTCGGTCTCGGTGCGGGTCGCCGGGCTGGTCATCGGTCGGGCTCCGTGAGGCGGTGAGAGGGATTCGGAGTCGATTTTCCCCAGTCGCCGCCGGGGTGCAATGGATGCTACGATGCCGGGCCACGGCCGGCTTCGCAACCGTGCCTTTCGGGTTCCGGAACAGGTCCAACATGATTCTCGTCACCGGCGGCGCCGGATTCATCGGCAGCAACTTCGTCCTGGACTGGCTCTCTTGCCACGACGAGCCGGTCGTCAACCTCGACAAGCTCACCTACGCCGGGAACGTGCGCAATCTCGCCGCCCTCGACGGCGACACCAGGCACGCGTTCGTCCGTGGCGACATCGGCGATCAGACGCTCGTGGAGCGGCTCCTCGCCGAACACCGGGTGAGGGCGATCGTCCATTTCGCGGCGGAGAGCCACGTCGACCGCTCGATTCACGGTCCGGGGGAGTTCGTCTCCACCAACATCGTCGGCACCTTCCGTCTCCTGGAGGCGGCCCGCGCCCACTGGGGCGGCCTGGGACCCGCCGAGCGCGACGCGTTCCGGTTCCTCCACGTGTCGACCGACGAGGTCTTCGGGACGCTCGGCCCCACCGACCCGCCGTTCCGTGAGACCAACCCGTACCTCCCCAACAGTCCCTATGCGGCGAGCAAGGCGGCCAGCGACCATCTGGTCCGTGGGTACCACCACACCTACGGCCTGCCGGTGCTGACGACGAACTGCTCCAACAACTACGGCCCGTGGCAGTTCCCCGAGAAGCTCATCCCGTTGGTGATCGCCAACGCCCTGGCAGGCAAGCCGCTTCCGATCTACGGCGACGGCCGGCAGGTGCGCGACTGGCTCTACGTCGGCGACCACTGCTCCGCGATTCGGCGCGTCCTCGAGGCGGGGCGGCCGGGCGAGGTCTACTGCGTCGGGGGATCGAGCGAGAAGGCGAACATCGACGTCGTCGGCACGCTGTGCGCGATCCTCGACGAGATGCGCCCGCTCGCAGGCGCCGCCAGCTACCGCGACCAGATCACGTACGTGAAGGACCGCCCGGGGCACGATCGCCGCTATGCGATCGACGCCAGGAAAATCGGCTCCGAGCTCGGCTGGCAGCCGACGGAGACGTTCGAGAGCGGCCTTCGCCGCACCGTCCGATGGTATCTCGACCATCAGGCGTGGGTCGCCGACGTCACCAGCGGCGCCTACCGCGAGTGGATCGCGAAACACTACGCCTGACCGTGTGCCGGCCGGGCGCTCTGCCCTCAACCGGCCGACCCTCCCGGAACCAACCATGCGACGACGCAAGGGCATCATCCTCGCCGGAGGCAGTGGCACGCGGCTCCACCCCGTGACGCTCGCGGTGAGCAAGCAACTGTTGCCGGTGTACGACAAGCCGATGATCTACTACCCCCTGAGCGTCCTCATGCTCGCCGGGGTGCGCGACATCCTCGTCATCTCCACGCCCCAGGACACGCCGCGATTCCGCGAGTTGCTCGGCGACGGCACTGCGTGGGGGGTGTCGATCGAGTACGCGGTGCAGCAGACACCCAACGGGCTCGCCCAGGCGTTCGTCATCGGCGCAGACTTCGTCGCCGGCGGACCTTCGGTCCTCGTCCTCGGCGACAACATCTTCTACGGCCACAAGCTCAGCGACCGCCTCAAGGACGCCTCCGGCCAGACGAAGGGGGCGACCGTGTTCGCCTATCCCGTCGCCGACCCCGAGCGGTACGGCGTCGTCGAGTTCGGTGCCGACGGACGGGCCAAATCGATCGAGGAGAAGCCCGCCGCTCCGCGCAGCCGTTTCGCCGTGACCGGACTGTACTTCTACGACGAGCAGGTCGTGGACATCGCCGCGACGATGAAGCCGAGCGCCCGCGGGGAGTACGAGATCACCGACGTCAACCGCGTGTACCTCGAGCGCGGCCAACTCGCCGTGCAGACGATGGGACGGGGCGACGCCTGGCTCGATACCGGCACCCACGAGAGCCTGCTCGAGGCGGGGCAGTTCATCCAGTCGCTCGAGAAGCGGCAGGGACTCAAGATTTGCTGTCCCGAGGAGATCGCCTGGCGCAACGGATGGATCGACACCCGCCAGCTCGAAGCGCTCGCCGGACCCCTGGCCAAGAGCGGATACGGCACCTACTTGCGCGAACTGGCCGCGGAGGGACTTTCCTGATGAACGTCCGGACGACGCCGATCCCCGGCGTGCTCGTTCTCGAGCCCAAGGTCTGGGAGGACGCGCGTGGATGCTTTTTCGAGAGCTTCAATCACGCGGCGTTCGAGGAAGCGATCGGCGGGCCGGTCCGCTTCGTGCAGGACAACCACAGCGTGAGCCGGGGGCCGGTCCTGCGCGGCCTGCATTACCAGGAAGGGAAGCCCCAGGGAAAGCTCGTGCGGGTGGTCGTGGGGAGCGTGTTCGACGTCGCCGTCGACATCCGTCCCGATTCACCGACCCGCGGCAAGTGGTTCGGCGTCGAGCTCTCCGCCGGGAATCGGCGCCAGATCTGGGTCCCGCCCGGCTTGGCCCACGGCTTCCTCGTCACCTCCCCGGTGGCCGAGGTGCTCTACAAGACGACCGACTACTACGCCCCGGCCTGCGAACGGTGCATCGTCTGGAACGACCCCGTTCTGAAGATCGACTGGCCTCTCGAGGGCGAGCCGATCGTCTCGGCGAAGGACGCGCTGGGCGAGCGATTCCGGCCCCGAGGCTGACGACGGCCTCACGGCCACGACGGCTCCACGATCACGCCGGCTTGCAGAGGAAAAAGCACGCCTGATCGCCTTCACCGGTGGCGTTGAGTTCCCGTGCTCGCAGCCGGTACTCCTCGATCCGCGCCCGATCGAACAGAGGCGTGGTGCGATCGACCATGTACGAACGTTCGTCGAAGAGGGGCACCCCGAGCCGGTACTGTTCGCTCGCCCAGAACTGGAAATCGGTCGAGTCGTGGACCGTGCGGGCGAGCCGCAGCCCCGTTTGCTGGGCGAGAAGCGCGATGCTGGCCACGGTATGGAGGAAGAAATGCCGGGGGGCGTCGAGTTGCACCCAATCGATGCCGTACTCCTTCCACGCTCGTGACGATGCCACGGGAATCCGAATGAGGCACCAGCCGCCCGGATTGAGCAGACGAACGACGTCGGTGAGCACGGCGCGTGGGTCGGGCATGTGCTCGAATGAATGGTGCATCATCACGAGATCGAAGTGGCCGTCCATGTCGCCGAGGAAGCACTTGCGGACGGGAACGGTCCCACCGGCGAGAAAGTCCTGCTCGATGAACGGATCGCATCCGGTGAGCCGGGTGAAGCCGGCCTCGCGGAGTTGGAGGAGTGTGGCTCCGGCGCCACACCCGACGTCGAGCACGCTGGAGCCGGGCGCCGCCCGCGTGATCTGTGTCCACTCGCGTGGGATCATCGGCCCCCGAACGGCGGCGATCGCGGATCCGAGCCAGTCCGGCTGCCCCGTGGAGTGCCTCAGCCAGGCCCGGCGGAGCACCCGCTTCCATGCCTTGGGAGGAGTCGACGGCTTGAATGAATAGTAGGAACCGGAGTAGTACCGGGAGAGGTCGTCAGGCGGCGTGACCAACTGCAGGCACCCACAGGCCGCGCATTCGACGTAGTCGAAGGCGTCGCGGGTTCCGAACATCATTTCTCGCGCGGCGACGACGCGATTGCCACTGACGTTGCCGCAGATGCGGCAGGATGTCGCTGATTCCGTCGTCATGAGGTGAGCTCGCTCTCGGAGGTACGGTCGTCATACACGCTCTCGATGGCGTGACCGGAGATGAACTTCGACTCGCGCTCCCCGCCAC
>CAWUOA010000217.1:0-5825 GCA_963923225.1 uncultured Planctomycetaceae bacterium | reverse complement strand
GCCTCGTGAAGATGGCCCAGCAGATCGTGGGCCTGATGGAGGAGCCCTGGTGAGGCGGTGTAGAGTGTCGGCATGACGCCGCCCCCCGACCGCTGGCAGCTCCGCACCACGAGCCTTCCCCTGCCGGGCACCGGCGGGAGACCGCGGCGGCCGATCGTGATGGGGATCGTCAACGTCACCCCCGACAGCTTCTCCGACGGCGGCCGGCTCGCGTCGGTCGACGCCGCGGTGGCCCATGGGCTCGCGCTCGTCGCCCAGGGGGCGGAGATCCTCGACGTCGGCGGCGAGAGCACGCGTCCCTTCTCGGCGCCGGTCGAGGTCGAGGAGGAGGTCCGGCGCACCGCCGAGGTGGTGCGGAGGCTCGCACGCGAAAGCGGCGTGCCCGTGTCGATCGACACCTCCAAGGCCGAGGTGGCCAGGCACGCCCTCGCGGCGGGCGCCGAGATCGTCAACGACGTCACCGGCCTCGCTGGCGACCCTGCGATGCTCGGGCTCGTGCGATCGGAGCGGCCGGGGGTGTGCGCGATGCACATGCAGGGCACCCCCGCCACGATGCAGATCGATCCGCGCTACGACGACGTCGTCGAGGACGTCTTCCGGTGGCTCGCGGCGCGGCGCGACGCGCTCCTCGACGCGGGGCTGGCGCCCGAGACGATCTGCCTCGACCCCGGCGTGGGCTTCGGAAAGACGCACGCCCACAACCTTTCGCTCATGCGCGACGCCGGCCGGTTCCTCGATCTCGGTCACCCGATCCTCGTCGGCCATTCCCGCAAGGGCTTCGTCGGCAAGGTCCTCGAGGCGGCCCTCGGCCGGCAGGCGAGCGAGGCCGAGCGCGACGCCGCCACCGCCGGCTTCGCCTGCCGGCTTGCCGATGCCGGGATCCACGTCGTCCGCGTCCATGCCGCGGGGCTCGTCCGCGCCACGCTCGAAGCCTTCGCGGTGGGCGGGGACGACCGTGGCGGTACGCCTGGTTGACGGCTACCGCGGCCGGCAGGACGTGGCGCCGGCCGCCCTCCCCGAGGCGGTCCTGGACGCCTCCGGTGCCTCGGAGGGCGCCTGCCGGTTCCGACAGGCCTCGTTGCAACCTTGACGTCCGCCGGACGTTCAACGCACAACGACGGCTCTTTTCCCCCTCGTCTCACCGGAGCCCCCCCATGCTCTCCGCCCCGAACCGGTCGATCCTGCGCGCGTGCAGCCCGTCCGCCGCGGCCCTGCTCGTCACCGCCTGCGTGCTGCTGGTTACCACGGCCTGCGGTCAGCCTCCGGCGGGTGGTCCGCGGGGGGGCCCGCAGGGTGGCCCTCCAGGCGGCCCCGGTGGATTCGGCGGCCCTCCGGGTGGCCCCGGCGGTGCCGGCCCGGGGGGCTTCTTCCGCATGCTCCCGATCATGATCGCGCTCGACACCGACGGTGACGGCGAGATCTCGGCCGACGAACTTGCCAAGGCGACCGAGCACCTGAAGAAGCTCGACGTCAACGCCGACGGCAAGCTCTCCTTCGAGGAACTTCGCCCGGCGTTTCCGGGTGGGCCCGGCGGCGGCCCCGGCGGACCTCCGGGTGGCCCGGGCGGCCCCGGCGGCGGGTTCGGTGGCCCTCCGGGTGGTCCCGGTGGCCCCGGCGGGTTCGGCGGTCCTCCGGGTGGTCCCGGAGGTCCCGGTGGATTCGGCGGCGGCGGTGGTAATGGCGAGGAGCTTGCCAGTCGGATGATGGAGTTCGACGCCGACAAGGATGGCAAGCTCACCAAGGAAGAGCTCCCCGCGCGGATGCAGGGGATGCTCACCCGCGGCGACACCGACAAGGACGGCACGCTCACGCGCGACGAGATCCTCGCCATGGCTGCGGCGCAGGGAGGTGGGCCGGGCGGCGGCGGGCCTGGCGGCGGCGGTCGGCGCGGTGAAGGGGGCGGCCGCGGCGGCTTCGGCGGCTTCGGTGGTGGGGCCGGCGGCGGCGGCCCGGGACAGTTCATCGATCGGATGTTCGAGTTCGACGCCGACAAGGATGGCAAGCTCTCGCGCGAGGAGCTCCAGGCGATGGCCGCGCAATTCGGTGGCGGTCCCGGTGGCGGTCCCGGTGGACCGGGGCGTGGCGAAGGGGGCCCCGAAGGACGCGAGCGTCGCGAAGGGCGTGAGGGACGCGAAGGGGGACGTGGGCGCCCGGAAGGGGGCCGCGAAGAGGGGCGTCGCGGCCAGCGGCCGCCGGTCGAGGAGTGAGCCGCGCCGGTCCGTCAATCGCTTCGAAGTGTTCGATCCCATCCCTCCGCGGAGCAACGTCATGCGGCCTCGTCTCTCTCTCGGCGCGACGATGATCGTCGGGGCGGCGACGGCGGCGATCGTCGCCGCCACCGCCCGGGCCGACTGGCCGCGGTTCCGCGGTCCCAACGGCAGCGGCATCGCCTCCGACACCGCGGCGGTGCCGGCGCGCTTCGGCGAGACGGAGAACCTCCGCTGGAAGGCCGAGCTTCCCGGGCAGGGGGTGTCGTGCCCGATCGTGGTCGGGGACAAGGTCTTCGTGACCACCTTCTCCGGCTACGGCGCCGCGGGGGGAACGCAGATCGATCTCGTCCGGCATCTGGTCTGCCTCGACGCCCGCTCGGGGAAGGAACTCTGGAAGCGCGACATCGAGGCGGTGCTCCCCGAGGACCCCTGGAGCGGGATGGGGGTGCCGGCACACGGCTACGCCTCCCACACGCCGGCGAGCGACGGGAAGCAGGTCTACGCCTTCTTCGGAAAGTCGGGGATCAAGGCCTTCGACCTCGACGGCAACGAGCGCTGGCAACGCTCCGTGGGCACCGACTCCGACCCGCGCCGCTGGGGATCGTCGTCGAGCCCGATCGTCGTCGACGGCGTGGTGATCGTGGTCGCCGGTCCGGAGCGCCGCGCGGTGGTGGGCCTCGACGCCGCCACCGGCGAGGAGAAGTGGGCCGCGGAGTCCGAGGCGCTGGCCAGCGTGTGGGGCACCCCGGTCACGGCGCCGGGACAGGGGGGAGGCACCGACGTCGTCCTCGCCACGCCGGGCGAACTGTGGGGGATGAACCCGGCCACCGGCAAGCTCCGTTGGTACGCCGCCGCCGTCGGCGACGACGGCTTCAACACCAGCGCCGTGGTCGACGGCGAGGGGATCGCCTATTGCATCGAAGGCCGCAGCGGCGGATCGATCGCCGTCCGCACCGGCGGCAAGGGGGACGTCAGCGACTCGCACGTCGTCTGGAACGGCCGCGACGCCAACCGCTTCGGCACGCCGCTGGTGCACGACGGCCGGGTGTGGTTCGTCGCCAATCGGATCGCCAACTGCCTCGACGCGAAGACCGGCGAGCGCCGCTTCCAGACCCGGTTGCCGAGCGAGGGGGGGGGCGGCGGAGGAGGCTTCGGTCGTGGCGGCGACTACGCGTCGCCGGTGGCCGCCGACGGGAAGATCTTCTACGTGACGAGCAACGGCGAGGTGCACGTGCTCGAGGAAGCCGACGAACTGAAGTCGCTGGCGGTCAACAAGCTCGGCGAGGAGGGGGAGTCGTTCGCCGCCACGCCTGCGATCTCCGGCGGCGCGATCTTCGTCCGGTCCGACCGGCACCTGTGGTGCTTCTCCGAAGGGGGCAAGTGATGCGGGGTAACGTCCTCTCCGTCTCGTGGGCCGCGGCGGTGATTCTCGGATTCGCCCTCGAAGCCCCGTCCGCGCCCTTCACCTTCAGGCACGACGCCGTCCTCGGCACCTCGCTCGAGGTGGTGGTCGAGGCCCGCGACGCCTCCGCCGCCCGGGCCGCGGAGGAGGCGGTACTCGTCGAGATCGACAGGATCGCGGCCGTCGCGAGCACCTGGGACGCCGATTCCGAGATCTCGCGCTGGCTCGCCGCCGGCCGGCCGGCGGCGGTGAGCCGCGACCTGGCGGCGATCCTCCGCGCCTGCGACGCCTGGCGCGTGGCGAGCGACGGCGTCTTCCATCCGGGGGTCGCGCTGGCGACGGCCGTCTGGCGGCAGGCCGAACGCGACGGTCGGCCGCCCGACGAGGCGGCGCTGTCGGACGTCGCCGGCCGCCTCCGTGACGCCCCCTGGGACTGGCACGGCGACGAGGTGGCTCCCGCGGGGATGCCGGTGAGCGTCGACGGATTGGCCAAGGGCTTCATCGTCGACGCCGCCTGCGCGGCTGCCGTCGGCCAGGAAGGGGTGCGGGGCGCGATGGTGAACATCGGCGGCGATCTCGCCGTCCGGGGCGATCTCGAACAGCCGGTGGAGATTCCCCTCCCGGCGACGGCCGGCGGCGGCCAGGTGTCGGTGACGCTCGCCGAGCGGGCCATCGCCACCAGCGGCCCGGGCCGTCGCGGCTTCCGGGTCGGCGACCAGACCTTCTCCCACGTCATCGATCCGCGCACCGCCCGGCCCGCGGCGGGGATCTCGAGCGCCAGCGTGATCGCCGCCACCGCCGCCGATGCCGACGCGATGGCGACCCTCCTCTGCGTGCTCGAGCCGGAGGAGGGCCTGGCGATCGTGGAGCGTGTCGAGGGGGCGGCCTGCCTGATCGTCGACGACAGAGGGGTCGTCCATGCCTCGCGCGGGTGGCCGCAGCGTGGTCCGCGCGTGCTGCCCGTCGCCGCGCGGCAGGATCCAGCCCCAGCGGCGGCGTGGAACGGCGGCTTCGAACTGGCGGTCGATCTCGAGATCATCCAGACCGGCGGCGGCCGGCGCTACCGCCGCCCCTACGTCGCCGCCTGGGTCGAGGACAAGGACGGCTATCCGGTGAAGACGCTCCTGCTCTGGGTGCAGGCCGAGCCGCCCGGGCCGCGCTGGATCCCCGATCTCAAACGGTGGACGAAGGCCGACCGGCTGCGGAAGCTCGCCGAAGGGACCGATCTGGTGGCCACCGTCTCCGAGCCGACGCGGATGCCGGGGAGCCATGGCGTGGTGTGGGACGGCCGCGACGCCGCTGGCGTGCCGGTGGAGCCGGGAGAGTACACGATCTGCGTCGAGGCGGTCCGCGAGCATGGCAGCTACCAGTTCGACCGCCGCAAGGTGACGCTCGGCACCGAGCCGTTCTCCGCCGAACTGCCGGCGGGGGACGAGATCGGCGGCGTGTCGATCGACTACCGGCGCGTGGCGGGCGGCGATGGCAGCTGAGCGTCGCGGTCCGGCGGCGTGGTCGAGGCAGGCGGCGGGAATCGTCCGCTGGCTCCACCTCTACCTTTCGATGTTCGCCTTCGGGACGATGCTGCTGTTCAGCGTCACCGGACTCACGCTCAACCACCCCGAGTGGTTCGGCGCGGGGAAGAGCGTGACGGTCGATCTGGCGGGGGAGATCGACCGTTCCCTCCTCGGCGACCCCGACGCCGACCCGCGTGGAGACTCTCTCGACAGGCTCGCCGTGGCCGAGACGCTCCGCGACCGGCACCGCCTCCGGGGCATGGTCACCGATTTCCGCACGGATGAGATGGAGATCGTCGTCGGCTGGAAGGGGCCTGCCTGGGCCGCCGACGCCGTCATCGACCGCGACACCGGCCGTTACTCCCTCGCCGTCACCAGTCACGGCGTCGTCGACCTCCTCAACGATCTCCACAAGGGCCGCGACACCGGCGCCGCCTGGTCGCTGGCGATCGACCTCTCGGCGGTGCTCCTGGTGATCGCCGCGGTGACGGGCTTCCTCCTCGTCTTCTGGATGCGGAGAAAGCGGCTGGCAGGGCTGCTCGTGGCGCTGGCCGGGGCGCTGGCGGTGCTGGCGGCCGCGGCATGGCTCGTGCCGTAGGGGCCCGTGGTATTCTGTGTGTTCGTGGAAAAAGTCATCCATGACCTTTTTCCACTCTGTCTCTTATACACATCTGACGCTGCCGACGATACTCCTTGTGT
>CAWUOA010000216.1:0-5849 GCA_963923225.1 uncultured Planctomycetaceae bacterium | reverse complement strand
GCCGGCCGCAGTATCTCGTCGAGAAGCCGGCGATCCCGGAATTGCTCTGAGCGGCGGGCGGGCATTCGTTCCGTAACCGGCGAATCCGATCGGCCTCACCGTCGGGGCGATACGAATGAAGAAGACTTCGGGAACCGGCCCCGTCGGCAAATCTTCGGCATCGGGTGGCACGTCGCAATCGTCGCAGGATTTCGTGGAAGCGGTCGGCAGAGCGCTGCGGCGATCGGCGCGGACTGCCCGCCGGATCGCCCGCATGTACGGTACGCCGATCTACGTCTTGCGGGACGGGAAGGTCGTGGCCGAGAAACCCTGATCGAGGCCCGACGGGGTGGAATTGCCGCATCAACGCCGACATTTCCCGCCGGATGTGGCGGGCGGTTCGAGCGATCACGTCGTCCTTCGGATGGGGCCTGATCCCTGGCGGGAGTGAAGTGTTCCGGGCGTGAACACGTGGGCGTTGATCGCTTCGACGATCAACGCTCGTCGAGCATCCGGCGGATTCCGGAAGGGCTCCGACCCAACCGGTTCTCAATCGGCGACGGGCCAAAAAGAGACGCCCCGCACGCCGGCCGCGACGCACGATTCGTAGATTTCGCGATCCACCAGAATCTCGCGCCACGCGGCACGACCCGATCCGTACCACTCCCTCGTCTTCACCGAGGGTGAGTCGATGGATTCTGCGAGAGCCGGGAACAGGCCCTGCCGATGAGGGTCGAAGCGGACCACGCCGCAGTCGGGGCACCGGGTTCCGAGTGACCTGTCCATCCGCAGAGTGCACGGAGCGATCGAATCGAACCGAAGTTGGAGGACGGTATTCAGTGCCGCGCCGGAGTGGTTCGCGACGACCTCGCACGCGTCGATGCCGAATGGACGGAACACCGCCGAGTACACTGCCGGCGTTACGAAGAACTCGTCGCTCACCCAGTGCAGTTGGAGCACGCCGCGTCGCCCCCAACGAGGCTCCCCCTCGAGCCGAAACGGCGCCTTTTGGACCGCGCCGGCCCCGCATGTTCGACAGCGGGTGGTGCAGTCGTACGTGGCTTCGATCCAGCCATGATCGGCATCCGGCATCGGATAGCCGTGGTGCCATTCCGGTTGGAGAACGAAGTACCTCGCTCCGGCTCGATCCTCATCGGTGAAGAGGGTCGTGACGGTATCGACCGCCAGCCAGTCCTGAATCCGCTCGCGGAGCGCGGGCCACGCCGGATCGGTCTCTTCAACCGCGACCGTGACCAATCCCTTGGCAACGGCGCAGGCCGGAGGTGCAGGAAGAGGAGTGAACGTAGGGGAGAGCCCGTACGCTCGGAGCGTCTGGCAGCGGGAACCGCCTTCGGCGTCGTTGAAGCTGAGGCGGTGAACGATCTTCATTCCTGGCGTCCGGAGGCGACGAAGAGGCGCTGGCGCCACCGACCGCCGGAGCCGCGATCATCCGGCCAAAGAACCGGCCAGGGGAGGCCAGCTCGTGCCAGGTCGGTTCCGCGGAAGGCACGACAAGACAGGGAGTTGCGTCGGGGGGGCCGCGTCCGCGATCCGGCCACGGAAGCGGCCAGGGCCGCGTCCTTCGGCGGCTCAGGGCTTCGCCGGGGCGGGGGAGGGCTCGAGGGTGTGGAGGAGCTTGCCGTCGGCGAGCGTCCAGAGGCGGATCTTGCCGTCCTGGCAGGCCGCGGCCAGCGCCGTCGGGCCGACCGCCACCGCCTGCACGAAGTCGGCGGCGCCGGCGAACTCGCGGACCGTGCCGCCGCTGGCGGCGTTGTAGAGGCGCACCGTCGGGTCGCCCGAGCAGGCCACCACTTCCTCGCCCGGGGCGACGAACTTCACCGCCGTGACTTCCTTCTTCACGCCGGCGATCGTCCGCTGCTGCTCCCCGGTGACGACGTCCCACACCTTGATGGCGTTGTCGGCCCCGGCGCTCGAGAGCCGGCGGCCGTTGGCCTGCCAGGCGACGCCGAGGACGTGGCCGGTGTGCCCCTCGAAGCTCTTCACGTGCTTGCCGTCGGCCACCGTGTGGACCTTCACGAAGCGGTCGGTCGCCCCGGAGGCGAGCATGTCCCCCTTGCGGGAGAACTCGAGCGCCGTCACCGCGTCGGAGTGGGGGGCGGCGAACTCGCGGACCAGCGCCCCGTCGGCGGTGTTCCAGAGCTTGATCTCGCCGGAGCGGCTCGGGCGGCCGCTGCCGGTGGCGAGGATCGCCCCGTCGGGCGAGAAGGCCATCGCCGTCACGGCGTCGACCGGGGGCAGGCCCGGATCCTCGTCGGTCGCCGGCGGGGTCAGCTCGCCGCCGATCGTGCGGGCGAGCGTCCAGCGCGGGGCCACCTGCCACACGCCGGCGGCTCCGGCGCCGCCCCCGACGAGGGCCCGTCCGTTGTCGAGGAAGGCGACGAGGGCCTTGGCCTCGCCGGCGCCGCCGTCCCACGTGTCGCGGGGCGTGGCGTCGGCCGCGCCGAGAAGGGCCAGCGCACCGTCGGCGCCGGCGGAGAGGATCCAGTTGCCGTCGGGCGACCAGGCGACCGCGGCCGCCGGCTTCTCCGAGGCGGTCTTCTGTTCGGCGAGCGCCGCGCGGGCCTGCTCGGCGGCGGCCGCGTCGGCCTCGGCCTTCGTGGCCTCGTCCTTCCGCTTGGGGAGGTCCTCGTCGGCCTTGGTCTTCTGGGCCTGGGCGAACTCGACGGCCCGCTTGGCCGACGTCATCGCCGTCTCGGCCCCCTTCCGCGCCTCTTCAGCCGCGGTCGCGGCCTTCTTCGTCTCGTCGATCTTCTTCGTCGCCTCGGCGTCCTTGGCCTTGGCACGCTCCACCTGGGCGGCGGCCTGGGCGACCGCCTGATCGGCGGCGGCCTTGGCGGCACCGGCGGCGGCGACGGCGGCTTCGAAGGCCTTGAGCGCCTCGGCGGCGGCGGCGTCACCGGCGCTGCTCGCGGCGACCAGCGCGAAGGCGTCCTTCCCGGCGGTGGTCCCTTCGGCGGCGGCGACCACCGCGGCCACGGCCTTCGTCGCCGCCTCGTGGGCGGCGGTCGACTGGGCGAGCGCGGTCTTGGCCCCCTCGGCCATCTTCACCGCCTCGTCGGCCGCGGCGACGGCGGTCTTCGCCGCCTCGGCCTTCTCCCCCGCCGCCTTCTCGGCCGCGGCGAGCTTTTCGTTGGACTGCGTGATCTCGGTGCCGGCCGCCTCGATCGCCTTCTCGGCGGCGGTGACCTGCGCCTTGCCGTATTCGACGTCCTGCTTGCGGACCGCCGCGTCGACCTCGGCGAGCCGCAGCTTCTCGGCGACGCGGGCGTCCCCCTTCCACTCGGCGACCATCGCGCCGTCGGCGACGTTCCACACCTTGACCCCGGGCACGGTGCCGACGGTGGCCAGCCGCGAGGCGTCGGGCTTGAGCGCCATTCCGCCGAGGGCGCCGCCATGGGCGAACTGCCGCACGACGCTGGCCCCCTCGAGGTTCCAGAGGCGCACCGTCCCGTCGGTGGAGCCGGCGAGGAGGTGGCCGGCGAGTGCCGGCGTGTCGACGAGCGCCTTGATCGGTCCGCCGCCGGCGAGCTCCTTGATCGGCTTGGGGGCCGCGGCGACCGGGTCGGTCGGCGGCGCGGGGAGCGGCAGGGCGAAGGTGCGCACCGTCCCGTCGGCGTCGGCGATCGCCAGCTGCGTGCCGGCGGCGGTGACGGCCAGCGCCGTGACGCCCGCGGGACGCATGAAGCGGCCGGTGACGACCCCGTCGGCGGCATTGGTGGCCACGATGCTGCCGTCGGCGCCGGCGGAGTAGACCGTCGCACCGTCGGCGGAGAGGGCGACGGCGGCGACGGGCGCCGTGTGCGCCCGGAAGGCCTTGCGGACGGCGGCGCTCGAGGCATCGAGGAGGATCACCGCGCCGTCGGGACGGCCGCAGGCGGCGGTCGATCCGGCCGAGGCCATCGAGGTCACGCCGGTCGTCTCGGCCACGTCCGCCGTGCGCGCGGCACGCTCGCGCTTCCAGAGCTTGACGGTGCGGAAGGAGCCGGAGGCGAGGGTGTCGTCGAGCGGCGACATCGCCAGGCTCGTGATCGTGTCGCGGTGGGCCGAGTCGGCCGCGGCGCCGGCGTCGGCCGTCGCCGGATCGACGAGCGCCCCGAGGAGGGCGCCGGAGGCGCTGTCGTAGAGGCTCAGGCGGCCGGCGCGGGCGGCGGCGGTGACGCGGCCGTCGTTCGACATCGCCACGGCGAGGACGCCGCCGGTGCCGGGGGCGATCGGCCGCCAGGCGATGGCCTTGCGCTCCATGGCCGGGCCCGCGGCCGCGCCCTCGTTGATCCAGCGCTCGAGGAGGCCGAGCTGCTCCGGCGTCATCGCCTTCGCCCCCACCTTGTTGTCCGGCGGAGGCATGAAGTCCTCCTGGAGGTGGGCCGAGCGGAGGAAGACGGGGCTCTCGGCCGACTTGCCCGCCACCACGCCGGGGCCGGAGTCGCCGCCGGCGACGAGCGCCTTGTAGGAGTCGAGGATCAGGCCCCCTTCGTGGATCTTCGGGTTGTGGCAGGCGGTGCAGTTGGCCGCGAGGATCGGGAGGATCTCGTCCTGGAAGCGGACGGCGTCGGTGCGCACAGGCGGCGTCACCGGCAGGCCGTCGGCGAGGCCGAGCGACGGAAGGAGGAGGGCCAGGCCCGGTGCGGCGAGACGGCGGGCGAGCGTGGTGCGGATGCGAAGGGTGCTCATCACGGGAATCCTCTCTGCCTGGTCGGAGTCTTTCCGAACGCTCTGGTCGCGAACCGAACTCCCGCCGGCGGGCGCGGGGGGAAAAACGAATCGATGCCTGCTGCGTGCGTGAGTCGTGCGGGCCGCGCTCAGGGCGCCTCGACGACGACCGCGGCCTTACGTTCGGTAACGACATCCCGATCGTAAAACTTCACCTTGCCCCTCAGGGTTATCTCGTGACGGCCAATCGGGGTTTCGCCGGTGGTGACGATCTTGAGGACGCCCTGCGCCTGATCGGCCGGCACGGTGACGGCGGCCACCGAGAGGCCGGGCACCGGGTTCGCCGGCGCCGCCTCGAGGATCGTCTCGCCGGCGAGGCCGTAGCGCCGCTCGAACGGCACGGCGAGATCGGCGCCCGCCCCCTGCTTCACCGCCACCTGCTCCGGCACCGCGCCCCACACCAGCGGCGTCTCGGCGACGCGGAGCATGATCGAGGGGACGACCACCGGCACGTCGATGTCCTTGGGCGCGGCGGCCGCGGCGGCGTCGGCGGCCGCCTTCTCGCGCCGCACGCGTTCCTCCTCGGCGGCCTTGGCCTTCGCCTCGAGGTCCTTCACCGCCGCCTCGGCCTTGGCCTTCGCCTCGGTCTGCTCGGCCGTGGCCTGCTGGCCGGCGCCCGCCGCGTCGGCGATCGCCTTGTCGGCGGCGGCGAGCGTGCCCTTGGCCGCCTCGAGCGCCGCCTGCCGCTCCTTCACCAAGCCCGCGATCCGCTCGTGATCGGCCTTGGCGAGCTCGGCGGCCTGCGGGTTGCGGGCGTAGGCGGCCTTCGTCGCGCCGCGGAGGAGGATCTGGTAGACGCCGGCGGGGAGCTTGGGATCGAGGTCGATCTCGGCCGACGCGGTGGTGGCGGCCTCGGCCACGGTGATCTCCGGCACCTTCAGCTCCGCGGGGAGCCCCGGGGCGCCGAGCTTGACCTCCCCCTTCGCTCCGGGGCGGTGGACGACGGCCAACGGGATCGAGACCTTCCCGCTGCGGGCCGTCTCCCAGATCTTCGTCTCGGTCGGCGCGACGCTCACCGGTGCCGCGTCGGCGGTCACGGCCAGCGGCAGCTCGTGGAGCTCGCGGAGGACGCGCGGCTGGTTCGGGTTGTCGGCGTTCCAGCGGAGCGACGCCACGCGGGCCGGGCGGACCGCCTCGGC
>CAWUOA010000215.1:0-5869 GCA_963923225.1 uncultured Planctomycetaceae bacterium | reverse complement strand
CCCCGTTCGAAAGCCCGGCCGAGCGAACGCCGCGCCTCCCGGTCGCGTGCGAGGACGAGGAGTCCCGAGGTGTCCCGGTCGAGCCGGTGCGCCGCTTCCAGGGCGCCTCCTGATGCGAACAGCGGCGCGAGAACGCGGGCGACGTCGGGGGGCTCGGCGGCGGAGCGCGCCGGCACGCTCGGCATCCCGGCCGGCTTGTCGACCACCACCAGCCGGGCGTCGGCGAAGATCACGCGCAGCCCCGCGGCATCCACCCGGCTCACAGGACGCCCAGGGCTTCGACCCAGGCGCCGAGGGTCTCCACGGGCACCGGATCGCCGGAGAGTTCCGGCAGGAGCCCCACGGGATAGCCGGCCGCCTCGAGGCGTCGCCGATCGGCCTCCTCGCGGGCGACGTCCGCGCCGGGCGAGGCGCCGAAGAGGACGACGCGCGACCGCCCCGGCTCGGTCGGCTCCACCGACGCCTGACGGGGGAGCGTGGCATCGAGCAGCGCCACCCCACGGACCGCCGGCCCCAGCGCTTCGGCCGCGAGCCAGGCGAAGGCGCCCCCCGGACCGCTTCCCGCGAAGGCGACCCGCGTCGGATCGATCGGCCGCCTGAGGCGGAGGCCGTCGAGGGAACGGGCCAGCGCCCGGATGTCCTCGCGCCCCCATCGCTGCGGGTCGGCGGAGGAAGGCAGCACCACCGCCACGCCGTACCGGGTCGCCGCCTGTTTCCAGCGATCGGCCGCGCGCCTCGCCGCGGCGTCGAGCTCCGCCCCCTTGGCTCCCGCCTCGCCGGCGCCGGGGGGACCGCAGTAGACGAGCACGCCGACCGGCTCGTCGCCGCCGCCCGGCGGGAGCACCACCCAGGCCGGCTTGGCGATCTCCGCCGCGGCGAGTTTTTCGACGGCGGCGGCCGCCGCATCGCCGTCGCGGGTCGGCACCTCCGGCGGCGGGAGCGCCGGCTGACTCCCGAGCGTCACCGCGGCGACGATCGGCGTCCCGCCGCGGTCGACGGAGAGCTCGACGTCGTCACCGGCCTCGAGCCCACCGACGAACCCGGCGAGTGACGCGGCGTCGTTCACGTCGAGACGGGGCTCCTCTTCGGCGGCGGCCGAGCGGCGCCGCACGGCCAGGATCCGATCACCGGCGGCGATCCCCGCGGCGGCCGCGGGCCCGCCGGGCCATATCCAGGAGACCTTCACTCCCCGCGCTGCGTCCCGCTCGGGCGCTTTCGCCCCGGCGGCGCCCGCCGGGGCAGGCGCGACACGGTCCGGCACGATTCCGAGAACCGGCTTGCGCCACGGAGGCAGGGCCGCCACGAGCTCCACCCGCAGCGGCACGCGCTCGCGCGCCTCGCCGCGTTCCACCACCAGATCGAGCGAGTCGCCGGCGTAACGCGGAGCGAGCGCGTGGCGGAGCTGGGCCACTCGCGTCACCGGCAGGCCCGCCGCCTCGACGATCCGGTCGCCGGGCCGCAGCCCCGCCTTGGCCGCAGGCGATCCGGCGCGGCAGGTGGCCACCACCGGCGGGGCGCTGAAGGGATCGCGCGACGCGTAGCCGATCCCCATCACACCGGGAGCGAGCGTCTCTCCGGCCTGCAGCCGGGGCAGGACGCGGAGAACGTCCTCGAGGGGCACGGCGAATCCGATTCCGGAGTCGTAGAGCTCCGTGCCCGCGGTCATTCCCGCCGTCTCCGCGGGGAGCGGGGCGAGGATGCCGATGACCCGCCCGGCGATGTCGAGCAGCGCCCCGCCGTAGTTGGCAGGCGACACCGACGCGTCCGTCTGCACCGCCTTGCCCCAGGCCCGGTTGGTGGCCGAGAGGATGCCGATGCCGACACTCGGCCCCGGAGCGTCCCACGCGCGACCGAGGACCAGCGACCACTGACCGACACGCAAGCCGCCGCGGGGAGCGGGCTCGGGCACCGTCAGTTCCGGTGAGCCGGCCGGCACGTCGACCTTCAGGAGCACCAGCCCGCGCGACAGGTCGCGGCCGGTCACCTTCGCGACCCGGCGCGATCCGTCGGCGAGCGTCACCACCGCCTGGTCGATGTCCTTGGGCACCGCGAACGACGTCGCCACGACCCAGCCATCGGCCCCGACGACCAGGCCGCTCGACGGACCGGACGCGGGGGACGCCTCCGCAGCGCTTCCCAGCCCCGCCTCGGAGACGCCGGCCACCTCGACGCGCACCACCGACGGCGCGACGGCGGCCGCTGCGGCCTGGAACGCCTCCTCCTCCTGGAAGGCCACCTCCCCGTCGCCGTCGGCCGAAGCGCGGGCCGCGGCGACCAGCAGCACGATCGCCAGCGCCGATGCGACGACGGCGACGAACCGGCCAGGCGACCGGGCTGGCCGTCGGCCCTGGATGACGGACGCGGGGGTCGGATCCATGGATCTCATTTCAGTCCGGCCCTCGCCGTCGGCTTCGGTCCCAGATCGCCCACCACGATGTCGCCGGAGCGGATGACGGTGAGCTGCACCGGGTCGCCGACCGCCAACCCCTCCAAACGCTGCTGCACGGCCAGCCGCGACGCCACCGACGCGCCGTTGACTGCCACCACGAGGTCGTCGGGACGCAGCCCGGCGGCGGCCGCCTGGGATCCGGCGCGCACGCTCTCCACGAACGGGGGCGTCTTGTCGAGGAGATCGGGGACGAGCACGATCCCGAGGAGGCCGAGATCGAAGGAGGCCGACGCATCGGTCGGCGGTACGGCGGGCGGGGCGTCGGCCGCCGTGCCGCCGACCACCTCGCGGTAGCCCTTGGCCACCTCGTCGATCGGCAGGGCGTAGTTGAGCCACACGCCTGTGGAGGTGGCGCGGAGCTCCTTGCCGATCATCCCCACGAGCCTTCCCCTCCAATCGACCAGCGCGCCTCCGGGAGATCCGGGGTTGTTCGTGGTGAAGTCGAGGAGATAGACGTCGCCACGGTAAGGCGCCTCGTGGGCCCCGCGACGGGCGGCGAGGGGGACCACGGTGGAGACGACGCCGTGCTGGGCGCTGACCCGTTCGTCCCCCACCGCGACTCCGAAGAGATTCGAGAGCGCGAAGACGCGCGTGCCCACCGGCACCCGCCCGGCCACGCTCGGCGCGGCGCCGGAAGGCGGGGTGGGCTCGTCGGGGAGGGCGAACGACGGGAGCTCCTCGGCCGCCACCGACAGGACCGCCAACTCCCGCCGCGGATCGATGCCCACCAGGGTGGCGGGATACCGCCGGCCGTCGTCGAGGACGCAATCGATCGCGTCGGAGTCGAGCACGGTGCTCTGCACCGTGACGACGTGCCCCGCCGGGCTGACGAGAATCCCGCTCTGATAGCCCTCGAGCCCGCGCACGCCGCCGGCCCCGTAGAGCTTCACGACTCGGCGCGCCCCCCCGGCGATCGTCTCCCCGGGGGTCGCCGCCGGGGAGACGGCGGCGAGCCAGCAGAGGAGCACCACGCCAGCGGCGCCGCGGAGAGCGGGCGCGTTCATCGGACACCCCCTTCGGCGGCGGCAGCGCCCGCCTCACCGGTCTCGAACGACTCGATGCGGAAGCGGCCGAAGCGTTCGTCGCCGTGATGGACCTCGAAGAGCGTCGGAACGGCGGGGAGCGTGTCGCGAGGCGCGAGAAAACGCACCTCGCAGGGGTCGGCGTCGGGGGTGGGCCAGAGGTCGATGCCGACGACGTTGCCCGCGCCGTCGACCTGGAAGTGGGCCTCGACGCTCGACGCGGCGGTGTCGAGGACGTCCACCAGGTCCGCACCGCCCGGGATACCCGGGGCCGCGGAAAGCTCGACCGCCCCCCCGTCGGCCGCAGGCCACACGGCGTGCGTGCCGAGGTACGTCGTCCTACCGAGCGTCGCCGGACCGGCGCCGAGGAGCCGGCGCCAAAGCACCAGTGCCGCGAGCAGGCCGCCGCTCCCCGGCGGGGCGGGCACCGCGTCGAGTTCCCCGGCGGGATCGATGGAACTGGTCCCGGTGGGAAGGTCGATCGTGGCGTGCCGCTCCGAGAGTTCGATGCGGAACGGCTCCCCCTTCTCGAGCGTCCCGGTGATCACCCACGAACCGGTGCCCAGGCCGCGATGACGTGCGGCGACCAGCCCCGCCACCCGGTCCCGCTCCACGGAATTGAAGTGGAAGTTCGTGAATCCGACGCGGGCGTCGTAGAGCCCAGCGAGCGACTCGGGGAGATCCGGCGTCCGCTCCTTCTCCGGGCCCGCCGCCCCCGGGGCACCGGGCCGTCCCGGCGGCACGGGCTGCTCCGGGCCCCCCTCCTGCGGCGGCTTCCGCTCGTCCCCCCCGGCGACGATCTTCGCCAGTTCGCCCGACGTGTGGAGGCCGGAGAGCCTCACCATCGCCTCCCGCCGCCGTCCTCCCCGGCGCGACACCACCGGCACGCGCCACCCGGCGGGGAAGGTGCCGAGGACGTTCTTCAAGGCGTTGACGGTGCGCACCGGCCGCCCGGCGATCGACACGATCTCGTCGTCGTAGCGCAGTCCGCGCCGCCAGGCGTCGGACGATTCGAGGATGTCGGAGACCACCACCCGGCCGTCGGCCGCGGTGGCCACGGTGGCGCCGAGCGTCGCATGATCGACCAGGCGGCCCCCCTTGAGGGAGCCGAGGAAGTTCCGCAGTTGGTTCGAGGAGATCGCGTAGCCGACCCCCACGTTGACGCGCCCGCGCTTCTCGAACGACGCCCGGCCGTTGACGCCGATCACCCGCCCCTCGGCGTCGAACAGGGCGCCGCCGGAGTTGCCCGGATTGATGGCCGCGTCGACCTGGAGGCAGTCGGCGTACTCGAGGATCGTCCCGGCGGGGAACTGGTAGCGGTGCACCCCCGACACGATCCCGAAACTGATCGACGGGGCGAGGTCGGTGGCCAGGAGGAAGGGATTGCCGGCGGCGAAGCAGGCGTCACCCACCTCGACGGCGTCGCTGTCGGCGAGTTCGACGAAGGGGAAGTCGTCGCGTCCGACGAGCTTCACCAGGGCCACGTCGCCGGTGGGGTCGAGCCCCACGAGCACGGCGTCGTGGATCGTGCCGTCGGAGAGGCCGCACTTCATCGCGACGCCGGCCGGCTGGACGACGTGGAAGTTGGTGAGGGCGTAGCCGTCCGGGCTGACGAGCACTCCCGATCCGCCGCCCGCCTCGCCCGCGAAGATGGCGACCGCGGCGCGCGACGCGCGCTCGATCACCTCCACGCGGCGGGCCTCCGCCTCGAGCACCGGCCCGGGCACCCAGGCCCGTGCCGCCCCCGGAGCGCACGCGGAGACGATCGCTCCGAGGAGGACGAGACAACGACGGGCCCGCGCCGCGGAGGAGTGATGGCTCATTGATCGATCACCGGAGCGGAGAGACGCACCGCACAGCCGCCGTCGCCCCCGCCGACGAAGTCGACGGTGAGACTGAGACGCCGGCCGCCGGCGAGATCGACGTCGATCGGCACGCCGTCGGGCAGAGGAGTGGTGCGATCGACGCGCGTGCGGAAGCGTTCCTCGTCGTCCACCGCGACGACCAGCACTGCGGCGCCGCCGGCCCGATCGCCGGCGGCCGGCGCCACGGAGGCCCTGAAGCGGCGGCTCTCCGGCGGAATCCGCCACACCGCCGCCGAGCGCGGCCGGAGCGTCAGCCCGTCGCGCGGGAAGCCGTCGCCCGGGGCCACCGGCCGCGGTGCGAAATGCGCGGCCAGCCCGGGGAGCTTCGCGAGCCCACCGAACCAGGGCTCGACGTCGAGTCGCTCGGGCGCGAGGGAGGCCAGCGCCACCGAGCGGCCCGCGGCCCAGTCGATCCGTTCGAGTGCGGCAGCCGGAAGCCGCACGTCGCCGTCGATCAGCGTGCCCTCCGGCGTCCACTCGACGCGGCCCGCGCGGAGGCTGCCTCCGTCGAAGGACACGCCGATGCCGCCGGG
>CAWUOA010000214.1:0-5882 GCA_963923225.1 uncultured Planctomycetaceae bacterium | reverse complement strand
CCGACGCAGCCACCCGAAGACCCGCCAGAAGCCGCGCTGGGGTGGCGGCCGATCCCGATGCCGTTCAGCCGGGCGGGCCGACACGGCGTCTTCCCGTTCGGCGTGCGGGAACCGTTTCCCGGGGGCCGCGGCTGCGGCCGCCGCGGCAGGCGTTTCCCCGGGGGTCGGCGACCGGTCGACCGCGCGGGTGACTCGGGGGACGTCGCGCTCGAACGCCGCCAGCGCCCGCCGCAAGGCGTCGATGTCGACCCGGAACGGGAACGGACTCGGGCCGAAAGTCTTCGCGGGACGACTCCCGGCGCTGCGGCAGGGAAGAAAGGAGTGGGTGTGGCCCGCGGCGAGGGCGAGAGTGAAGTAATAGGGCTGAATCTGGTCGGAAGGGAGCAGTTCGAGGATCTCGGCTCCGGGGGAAGCGAAGACGATGTTGGCCAGCCCCGCGCCGTGCGGCCCGACGATGACGGTCGCCGCCGCGAAATCGGCGGGCTGGTCGTCGTGTTCGGCGGGATCGTAGACCCGGAAGCCGTGCTCCTTCATCACGGCGAGCACCGCGTCCCGGTTCTCGATGGAGCGGCCTCCGCCGGCGCGGTCGACGTAGAGACGCGTCGGCGCGGAACCGGGAGGGAGATGCGGTACGCGCCTGCGGAGAAACTCGGGGAGAAACGGGAGGTAGCAGCGAGGCGCGCCCGGAAACGTCGCAGCGACGAGGCGTTCGGGCACGAACACCTCCCGCCGGTTCGCCTGAACCCGAACGAGCTTCGCCGGCGGAAGGGGCAGCGCGGCGAGAATCCGCCGCGCGTTCTCCGAGCAGGGTTCGGGAACGAGGATCCGATCGACGGACTCCAGATCGATCCCCGCCGCCTCGACCAGCGCCAGCCGTCCGATCGCGTCGAGGAGGAAGTGGCAGTAGTTGGAATGGAACTCGGTCAGGAGGGACAGCGTCGTGCCGGGAAGGGGCGTTCCTTCGGCGCGGTCGGTCTCGGCGCCGATCCGCGACGCGATCGCGCCGGTGCCGGAGGGGTCGTCGTCGGATTGATTGGCGAACCACGTGTGATCGGCGAGGAGCGTCCGATCGGCGCCGAGAATCCATCCCCAGGGGAAGTGGAGCTTCGGCCTCTCGAGCTCGAGAACGCCGAGCGCCGGGATGCGGGCACGAAGCGCTCCGCCGAAGTCGACGGCGGCCGGCGCGCCCTCGCCTCCCTTGACGACACGCGGTGCCGGCCACGTGAGCGCGGCGGCAGGGTGGGTCGGGGTCCAACGGCCGCCGAACCGCCGCGCGTAGTCGGGGCTGGAGATGCCCACGATCCCGGGAGGGGGCGTCGGGTTGGAGGCCGGGAGTGTCATCGGGGCGGCTGCCTGATCGACGGGTCGGCTCCTGCCGACGCCCGTGAAACAGGCTGTCGATTCACCCCGCCGCCGCGTCGAGCGTCGGCTGGGCGGCGAGGAGGCGTTTGTAACGCGCGTAGACGCCGTCGAGCACTCCGACCGAGGCGGCCCGCGGCACGAAACGCGTCGGGGTGCCCGAGTGGTGGGAAGCGAGGAACGCCGACCAGTCGCGGCCGTCGCCGGCCAGTCGCGCGGCGCGGTAGGCGGCCATCAGCGCCGCGCCCCACGCCGTCCCCTCCGCCGCGCCGTCGAGGATCGTCACCGGCGTGCCGAAGGCGTCGGCGATCACCTGGCCGAGCGCGGGCGTCTTGGTGAGTCCGCCGGAGAGGACGATCTCGGTGCGCGGGTAGCCCTGTGCGGCGAGGACGTCGCTGCCGAGGCGGAGGTTGAAGACCGTGGCCAGGAGCATGGCACGGGCGACGTTTCCGGGGGTGGCGTTGTGCTCGCCGAGGCCGACGACCAGCGCCGTGCCGCCGCGCTGCACCCCGACCCCCGGCTCGTCGTCGAGGAAGGGGAGGGCGAGGAGGCCGCCGCAGTCGTCGGGTGCGGCGAGGAGCTGCGGCATGATCGTCTCGAACGCCCGCCCGCCGGAGCCGGCGCCGGCCAGTCCGAACATCCGCACGACGGTGTTCATCGGCGTGGTGCCGTTGCGGATCCAGACCATGTTGATCGGCTTGCCGTCGGGTGCGCAGAAGTGGTCGACCGCGCGGGAGATGCCGGCGAAGGGGCGGTCGCCGACGGAATTGGAGACGACGCTCGTGCCGAAGCTCATCGACACCTGCCCCGCCTCGCCGATCAGCGACCCGGCCAGCGCCGCCGGCTGGTCCCCCTCGGCGGGCGCCACCGGGGTCCCCTCGGGCAGCCCGAGGAGGGCCGCGCCCCGCGCGTCGAGCGTGCCGCCGTCGGCGCCGGCCCGCGCCACGCGCGGGAGGAGGTCGGCCAGACGCGGGAAGGGACCGCCAGGGGTGGCGGCGACGAGGGCGTCGAAGTCGTCGAGGCGGCGGCGGTCCCAGTCGAGCGTCGCCTGGTCGATGGGGAACATCCCGGCCGCGTCGCCGATGCCCAGGACGCGCGTGCCGGTGAGGCGACGGGCGATCCATCCGGCGGGCGTCGTCAGCTCGGAGGCGCGCTTGGCGAGGTCGGGCCGGTGGCGGAGAGTCCACAGGTAGCGCGCGGCGGTGATCCGCTTGGGCATCTTCACGCCGAGGCGCTCGGTGAGCTCGGCCCCCTCGGCCTCGTTGCGGCCGTCGCACCACAGCCGCGCCGGCGCGAGCGCCTCCCCCGCGGCGTCGCAGAGGACCTCGCCGTGCATCTGGCCGGAGATGCCGATCGCGGCCACCCGCAGCGAGAGCCCCTTCGCGGCGGCGTCCTTCCGCAGCGACTCCATCGCCTCGCGGAGCGCCCGCTCCCAGTCGGCGGGCCGCTGTTCGTAGCAGCCCTCGTCGAGACCGGGCACCATCTCGTAGCCCGCTTCTCCGGTCGCGAGGATCCTCAGGCGGGCGTCGGTCCAGATCACCGACAGCCCCTGCGTGCCGGCGTCGATGCCGAGGAATCCCGCAGCGGCCTGCCCGCCGGCGGCGCCCGTGTGCGTGCCGGCCATATCTGACTCCTTCACATGCCGTAGGGGAAATCGGGGTGTGCGGTGACGCCGCTGGTCCGCACCGGGCCGAGCGCTGCGGCGTAGGCGAGGAGAATCCGCAGCGCGAAATCGATCCGGCTACGGATCCAGGCGTCGCGTTCTCCGGTCGGCTCGTCGCCGGCGAGCATGCTTCCCACGTCCTGAACGAGCACCTGCTCAGGGATCCACACGAGCCGGTTGTTCTTGGTGCCGCTGACGCGGAGCTCCGCGGCCGGGTAGGCGCCGCCGCGGCCGCTCGAGACCGCGACGATCAGCCCCGGCTTGTGTCCCACCTCCCCGGGGCCGGCGAGGAGGAGGAGGTTCTTCAGCCCTGGCGGTACCGTCCCGGCCCACTCGGGGGTGACGACGACGAACCCGTCGGCCGCACGGAGACGGTCCCGCACCGGGCGCCAGGCCCGCGCCACCTCGCCGTCGGGCTGCCAGGCCGACTCGTCCCACAGCGGCAGGGGATTGCCGGCGAGGTCGATGGTGTCGACGACGACCGCCGGGGCGATGCGGTGCAGGGCGGCGGCGACGTACTCGCCGACGCGGGTCGACTCGCTGCCGCGGCGGTGACTACCGACGACGATGGCGATGTGCATGGGGACGATCCTCTGAAGACGGGCTCCGGCGGGCGACTCCGGATGCGGACCGACCGGGATGATACCCCGGGCGTCCGGACGTCGGCAGCCATCGCCCTGCGGAGGGCGTCGCCCCGACGGCTGAGTCGTCCCCTCGGCCGCTCAGACGGACGACTCGTCGCCTCAGCCGCCGTGGCGGCTGACCCTTCAGCCCTCCCAGCGGCTGGAGGGGCTGGGACCGCGCGTCCCGCAGAACGCGACCTCGATCCCCAGCGCCCGCGCGGCGGCCGCCTTCACCAGGGCGCAGCGGTCGGCACCGGCGGCGTCGCGGGCGTAGGCCACCTGGACGTGGTTCGCCTTGTGGCGGGCCATCATCTGGTCGCGCGAGACGCCGTAGGTGACCGCGTGCATGATCGGCCACTGCTTCGTCGTCGATTCGAGCCGGCGCCGCGTCTCCTCCTCGGGAAGCGCGACCACGCCGGCGCGGCCGATGTCCATGCGGAGTTTCTCCGTCGCCCCCGTGCCGTCGACCCAGATCCGGCTCCACACGATCTCGCCCGGCTTGGAGACGCCGGCCAGCGTCGAGCCGCCCAGGCGGAAGTACATCGGCGGCTGCCGGAAACCCTCGGCCCCCTTCCATCCGCCGACGAAGTGCGCCGGCGGGGCGCCGCCCGAGATCTCGAACACCCACACCCACTGGTCGGTGGTCTTCGAGCGGTCCCAGTCGCCCCAGCGGATGTCGTGGAGCGTGTTCTCGGTCGGCTCGCCGAGCGCGTCGTGGACGCGCTCGATGAGGAGGCCGTCGAGGCCGGCGCACTCGTCGACCTCGTTGAAGTGCGTGAGCGGCTTGCCCTTGCGGATCGGCTTGGTCGAGCCCGGCATGCACACCGGCGGCCGCTTGGAGTCGTTGAGCATCCCCTCGACCAGGTCGCTCGCGGGAAGCAGGTCCTTGAGGCCCTGCTGGTACTGGATGCCGACCAGGTCGCAGCCGAAGCGCTCGGCGAGGCGGAGCGTCGCCACGTACATCCGGCACTGGAGCAGGACCTGGGCACGGGTCAGGTCGGTGGCCTCGTCCCTGCCGAAGTGGAAGGTCATTCCCGCCTTCTCGATCCATTCGAGGACCGCGCGGGCCTCCTTCTCCGTGACCTGCATCGTCTCGTGGTACAAGGCCGACTGACTGAGCCGCTCCTTGAAGACGCCGGTGGCGTGGAGCAGGCGGTCGGGGATGATGGCGTTGTACATCCCCATGCATCCCTCGTCGAAGACGCCCATCAGCGCCTTGCCGTGGATGAACCCGGCGGCGATCTGACGGCCGAGTTGGTCGAGCTTGGGGGCGATCTTCACCGCGCCCGCCGGAACGACGTGGCTGGTGTCGTGGTGGACCTTGCCGGTGTCGAGCCAGCTCTTCAGGTGCCGGGCGAAGACGGGGCTCGCGAAGTCGTCGGCCCACAGCGTGGCGTAGGGGACGCCCGCCTTGGTGAGCGAGCCGTTGAGGTTGAGCATCCCCACGAGGCCCGGCCACTGCCCCGACCAGTTGGCGACGGTGAGGATCGGGCCGGAGTGGGTGCTGAGGCCGGGAAGGACGTGGTTGGAGTACTGCCATACCGCCTCCGCGACGACGAGCGGCGCTTCCGGATCGATCGTGGCGAAGACGTCGAGCCCCTCGCGGGCGCTGGCGATGAAGCCGTGCCCGCGGGCCTTCGACACGCCGTGTCCGCGGACGAGCGTTCGGCCGGCGGCGGCGAAGGCCTTGCCCAGATCGGCCTCCATCTGTTTCTGGGCCGGCCAGCAGACCCGGTTGGCCTCCTCGCGGAGATCGCCGCTGGCGACGAGGACGACGTCGGCGGCGCGGCGGGAGGGAGCGGTCGACTTCGGGCGTGCGGCGGCGGCCATGGCTCGGAATCCAAGAGGGGGTCGGCCCGCGGGAAAAGCCCGCGGCGCGGTTGGAAACGGGGGGACTGGGCAAACTATACTCCTCGCCGCGGTGGAGCGGGGACGGGGCCATGGGCCCGGGAGTCGTGGCTCGCCCGGGGCTCCTGGGGGCATGTCTCCCAGCCGACTCGCCTCGCCGCACCGGCCCTGCCGGTCCCGATCGAAGCGCACCTGAATCAAGAGTCCGAGGAGTCGTTCATGCGTTGCTCTGTCCGCGGTTTCCGCCCGTTCGAGGCCGTTCGGGTGCGGCGCTCGGTGGCCGCTCTCCTCCTCGCCCTGCCCGTCTGCGGCTTGGTCGCGACGCCGTCGGCTCCGGCCCAGGAGCTGTCTCTTATACACATCTCCGAGCCCACGAGACCAGAGAGGAT
>CAWUOA010000213.1:0-5894 GCA_963923225.1 uncultured Planctomycetaceae bacterium | reverse complement strand
GGTGCGGTAGGGATTGTCGGAGGGCTTGTCGCCGGTGATCGGCCGGTACTCGAACGCCCGCGTGCCGTCGGCGGCGAGGCTCTGCTTCCACCAGCCGAGGCCGAAGCCGTGCGCGGCGAGGCTCGTGATCACGTCGCCCAGCCCGTCGCCGTCGACGTCACGGACGTGCATCTGCGCGCCGCCGGGGCCGGCGAAGGGAACCGGGTGGAAGGCCCACAGCGGATCGCCGGCGAGGCTCTCCGGCTGCCGCCACCAGCCGTTCTTCTCGAGAATGTCGGGCCGGCCGTCGCCGTCGACGTCCCCCACGCCCATGCCGTGCGTGAACCGGCCACCGGCCACCTCGCGCGAGATGCGGTGGAAGACCCAGGGCGCCGTCGGGTCCTTGCGGCCGACCGGAGCGTAGCCGAAGAAGCCCCCCACGGAGCAGACGATCTCCGGGGTGCCATCACCGTCGATGTCGGCCCAGGTCGGCGACTCGTTGTCGACCTGCGAGAGGACCTTGTGCCGCTTCCAGTGCCCCTCGGCCCCCTTCGGGTTCTCGAACCAGGAGGCGTCCTGGCCGGGGAAGCCGTAGACGAGGATGTCGTCCCAGCCGTCCTTGTTGAAGTCGTGGGACCAGGAAAAGAAGTTGTCGGAGTAGCCGCGGGGGTCGAAGGGCTTGGGGGGATAGATCTCGTGGACCTCTTCGCAAGACGGGCCGGCGAACCAGAACGGCCCGGCCGCCACGTCGGGGACGCCATCGTGGTTGAAGTCGCCGATCCCCGCCCCCTCGGCGAAGAAGCGGCTGTCGAGCTTCTCCTTCGCGAACGTCACCAGCGGCATCGATCCCGCATCGACGTCGGCGGCGGCCGCGGTTGAGGGGAGCAGCAGGCCGTCGTGCGTGCCCTGCCTGCAGGAGAGGACCACGAAAGCAAGCAGCGCGAAGGTGGCAGCGGGACGCATGGCGTCGAAATCTCCCCCGGAAAGCAGCGGCGCGGAGCAGGGGCCGGTCGGCCCCCCCGGACACGAAAGAGGCAGCGTATCCCGCTGGCTGCCGAGCGGCAACGGAGCACCGCGAGCCGCGGATCCTGCCAGCTGTCCGCGCCCGGGAGGGGAGTGGAACCGGGGAAGCTCACTTGTTTTTGACACGATCCGAACGATTCTCGAACCATCTTCGTACACCCTTATCGAGCGCCCGCTGCGGCGCCTGCCCATGGACACGCCCAAACACCCCGGCCGGCACGCCGGCCCGACCGAACGGGAGGAAGCGATGGATCGCGACACGCTCGAGACCCTCTGCCAGTCGTTCGCCGCGCGGCAGTCGCGGGGCTGCGGCGGGGTCGATCCCGTGCCGGAGATCGTGCGGAGCTTCCGGCTCGCCGAGATCTCCGCCGCGGAGATGCAGTCGCTGCTCGGTCTGGTGGGCGACGACGAGGAGGCCCCCGAACTCGACGCGCTGCCCGATTTCGACGACGACCTCGACCCGCCCCGGGCGATCGTCGATGATTTCCCCGACTTCGACGAGATCGTCGCGGCGGGTGTCGTCGACGACGTCGTCGAGGTGCGGATCGATCCCGCGACGGGGGGCCTGACGGTCGAGGGCCTTTCGCCCCCGTCCGGCTGACGGAGCGGACCGGCGGCGGACGCGGAGCGGCGGCGTGAGCGAAGTCGAGACTCCGACGGTGCTCTTCGAGCGGTCGGGCGTGCTGGCGGTCGCCAAGCCGGCCGGCCTCCCGACGCAGGCGCCGCCCGGCATCCCCTCGGTCGAGTCGTGGCTGCGCGCCAGGCTCGTCCCCGGGGCCTACGTCGGCATCCCCCATCGGCTCGACCGGCCGGTGTCGGGCGTGATCCTGCTGGCAACGACTCCCCGCGCGGCCCGCAAGCTCTCGCGGCAGTTCGAGCGACGAGAAGTCACGAAGACCTATCTGGCGATCGTGGCGGTCGCACCCGGTGCGGAGGGGGCGCTGCCCGACGGCGAGGAACGCCTCTGGATCGACCGGCTCGCGAAGGTCCCCGACGAGGCGCGAGGGGCCGTCGTCACGGCCGACGATCCGGAGGGACGCGAGGCGGTGTGCGCCGTGCGTCGCATCGGGCCCGTGGAGCCGGGCGACGCGGCCGGGCTCGCGCTGTTGCGGCTCGAGCCGCGGACGGGGCGCATGCACCAACTGCGGATCCAGTCTGCGTCGCGCGGGCTGCCGATCGTCGGCGACGTGCTCTACGGCGGGCCGGAGTTCGACGCCGGAGATCCCCCGGGCGATCCCCGCGCGCGGCCCATCGCACTGCATGCCAGGAGCATCCGCTTCGTCGATCCCGACGCGGCGGATCCGGTGGAGATCGTGGCGCCGCTTCCGGAAGCGTGGCCCGGGATCGCGCGTCGCTTCCCCGTGTGAGCGGCGCGGCCGACCGGTCGCGTGCCGTGCGCGTCCCTCATCCGGGCCAGACGTGGCGCATCCACTGCTCGATCCAGGGGGGCGACCAGGGTGTCCAGGTCGGGTAGGCCACCGACACCACCGAGGCCCCGAGGAGAACGAGCGCCAGGAGCCGGCCGCGCGTCGAGCGCGACAGCGAATCGACCGCCGGCACGACCGCTGCGATCCACAGCGGCGCGAGCCACAACACCCAGCGGAATCCGCTCGACACGCCGCCGTAGTTGCGGTCGATCTGCGAGCGCGTGAGATAGAAGAGGATCACGACGATCGTCACCGCCGCCGTGGAGAGTGCCAGGGCCACGTGTCCGGGGCGGGAGTGCCGCCGCCAGGGGGTCGCCAGACGCACCAGGCCCCACGGGAGCAGCAGCCACGCCGGCGTGAGCGAGAAGATGCCATGGTGGCCGACCAGCGCGTGGAGGGCGTAACGCGACGCCGATGGCTCGCCGCGATCGACCCCCTTCGGATCGCGCCAGTAACTCGTCAGCCGCCGGCCGTCGCCCAGTTCGATCGAGTAGTCGTACCAGTTGGCCGGATCGGCCGACGAACCGGTCGAGGGGACGGCGGCGCCGGTGGCGTCACGCGCCGGCGCCGCGGCGCGATGGGCGTAGGGGGGGAGAAACGAGCCGTGGGCGACGCGGTTGGTTCCCAGAGCGACCGCCGCCACGACGGCCGCTCCCGCGACGGCGGGAAGGGCCCGCTTCGGCTCGAGCAACGCCACGAGCCCCAGGACCGACGCCGTCCAGGCGAGCGCCGGCAATTCGAACGCCGCGGCGAGGGCGGCGAGGGCCCCGGTGGCCGCGGCGAGCGCCGGAGAACCCGGGCCCGAAAGGATGCGGAGAAGGCACCACGCGCTCCATGCGGTGCAGGCCGCGGCGGGGAGGTGGTTGGTGAGCGACACCGAGAACGTGGTGAGGAGCGTGCCGAAGCAGGCGAGCGCCGCCCCCCACAGCCGGGCCCAGTCGGTGGCCCCGGTCGAATCGACGAGGCGGAAGGCCGCGGCGAGGAACAGGCCGAAGGGGAGCAGGCTCGCCACCACCAACAACGCCCTGCCCAGTTCGAAGGGATGGTCGCCGAGCGTGTGGCCCGTGAGGCGGTGGAGGACCCAGTAGGGACCGGCGAGGATGACCGAGAGGAGCGGCGGCTTGCTCGAGTAGAGACGGATGCGGCCGGTGCCGTCGTCGTGGGCGACCGCGTCGATCGTGTCCCAGCCCGGCTCGGCGACGATCTCGTCGATGGCGAACGTGCCCTTCTCCACCAGCGCCCTCGTGGCGGCCCAGCGGCTGCGGTCGTTGGCCGAGAGAAAGGGACGCTGCAGTCTTTTTCCCTCCTCCACCCGGGCCGCGATCGCGGCCGCGTCGACCGCCGGGCCTCCCGCCGCCTCCGCCTCGCGGGCCTTGGCCACCGCGTCGGAAATCAGCCGTTTCTCGAGCGCCACCCTGTCGACGGAGTTCACCGCGCCGATCCGGCCGAGGAGGCCGGCGAGCGCCACCGCGCCCATGATCCAGGCGGCCTCACGGCGTCGCCGCGCGCGGGAGGAGACGCCGAGCGTGGCCTCCGCGGTCCGGACCCCGCGGCGGATCCGCCCGGAGATTCGCGCGAGGTCGACGAGTCCGGTGACGAAACGGGTGAAGCCGTACTTCGAGCGGCCGAGCGTCCGCGGCCTGTGCCGCACCGCCTTCTCCACCACCTTCCGCCCGTCCGCGGCGGCGAGCACGGTGATGAAACGGTGCATGTCGCCGGAGAGCGCGAGCGCCTTGGCCACCTCGGGACGGAAGGCCTTCAGGCCGCAGTTGTGGTCGTGCAGCCAGAGACCGCTGGCGGCCCCGACGAGGAGATTGAAGACGCGCGAGGGGAGGGTCTTGTGCCAGGGGTCGAGCCGCGGCGTCTTCCAGCCGTTGACGATGTCGGCGCCGGGCCGGCCGCGGGCCGGGTCGGCCAGGAGGGCGAGCATGCCGGGAATCTCGGCGGGGTCGTCCTGACCGTCGCCGTCGAGCATCACGATGGCCGCGCCGCGGCAGCGCGCGAACCCGGCGACCAGCGCCGCCGACTTCCCCTCGCCACGCTCGCGGCGCAGTCCCGAGACTCTCGGGTCGGCGGCCGCCGCGGTGGCGATTTCCTCCCACGAGCGGTCGGTCGAGCCGTCGTCGACGACGATCGCCTCCCAGGTGATGCCCGAGCCGTCGAGGACGGTGCGGATCTCGGTGAGCAGCGCCCCGATGTTCCCCGCCTCGTTCCGCACCGGCACGACGAGCGACACGTCCGGCGGGGAATCGGGGGCGGGACGCATGCCTGGGCTCGTGGGGAGCGGGACGCCGCACCCCGTCGGTGCCCGGTCGCGGCGGGGCAAGGATACCCGTGCCCGCGGTGGGCCGCCAAGAAGGAAGGCCCGCGGCCCGTGGCGCGGTCCCTGCCGGCATCCGCCGCGCGGAGCGTAGAATCTCTCGACCGCCCCTCGCACCGTCCGCGACCATCCGCTCGCTCCGGCATGACACCGCTCAAATCCCTCGTCGGCGACACGCCCCCGAAGCGGGCCGCTCGAATCGTCTCCTTCGCCGTCCTCCTGGCGCTGGTGGCGGTGTTCGGTCTCCTGTCGCTGCGGGTGATGTCGAGCTTCCTCCTGCCGCTGCTCCTGGCGGCGATGCTCGTGGTGATCTTCGGGCCCCTCCACCGGCGTCTCCGCGACCGGCTGGCGGCGCCGGAGTGGGTGGCGGCGGCGGTGACGACGCTCTTCGTGCTGGTGATCGTGCTCGTGCCGCTGGTGCTCCTGGTGGCGCGGGCCGGCGGGGACGCGGTGGCGATGATCCGCAGCCCCGGGGGACTCAAGCTCGATCCCGCGGTGCTCGCCGGATTGGTCGATCGCGTCAACGACGCCACCGGGCTGCACATCACCGCCGACTCGGTCAACGGCGAGCTCAAGAGCATCGCCGAGGACTGGATCGGTCCGATCGCGGCCCGGACGCCGGTGGTCGTCGCCAAGGGGCTGATCGGCCTGGTGGTGATGACGGTGGCGCTCTTCTACTTCCTCGCCGACGGGCGGCGGATGCTCGCCGCCGTGATGCGGCTGGTGCCGCTCGACGGCCGCTACCAGTGGCAGCTGCTCCAGGAGTTCGAGGAGGTGAGCCGGGCGGTGGTCAGCTCCACCCTCCTGGCGGCGCTGGTCCAGGCGGCCCTGGCGGGGCTCGGCTTCTGGGTGGCGGGGCTCGGCAACGTCTTCCTCCTCACCCTGCTGACTTTCTTCGGGGCACTGGTGCCGTTCGTCGGGGCGGCGGCGGTGTGGGGCACCGCGAGCCTCTATCTCCTGTTCTTCGTCAAGAACACGCTCGCCGCGGCAGGCCTGGCCCTGTGGGGACTGTGCGTCGTGTCCACCGTCGACAACATCATCAAGCCGATCGTGCTGCACGGCCAATCGAAGCTCCACCCGCTCCTGGCCCTCCTCAGCGTGCTCGGCGGCGTGGGGGCCCTCGGGCCGATCGGGATCTTCGTCGG